>CAZBVD010000130.1:0-5600 GCA_964495235.1 uncultured Dysgonomonadaceae bacterium
CCATTGCTGCAGCAGTAATGGGTGTTGATGCTTTTGGGCTAATAAAAGGACTGGCTATTGCATTGGTGTTTGCTGGGGTGTTTATTGTTAATAAGAGCAAGGCGGCTGAGAGTGTGAAACTTTAGATTAATGGTTGTTTGTCTGTGCTATTTGAGATGTGTACTGGTTATTGTAGGAGGGGTAGTTCACTGTAATGCGCATACATGAATGCTTTAACAATGGCCGACTCATAGGTCGGCCATTGTTAAGTTGTTATACACTACCGCTTGCACCGATTTACGAACACTTCGTCAAGCTCAGAAACCGTCCGCTTGTTCCTACAACCACTTAGTTATTTGATAATGTAAAACTATAAATTAGCTCTAGTGCAGTGTAAAAGTAGATAGCCTATATTAATTTTACCAAATCAACCCCCACGAAGGGATTAGTGCGGAAGCAACTGCGCCTCTCTCTATCTATTCTTCTGCATCATCCTCATACAGTTCCCAATACATATCATCAATATACTGCGTAAATTTTTCGCTTGAGAATATTTCCCTAAAATCGCCATCCTCGTCCAGCATATAAAAAGTTCCTTCCTTTTTCATTACTCCATCATATCGCATGCTTGCTTGATAGGGGGTATCAAAATAGTAAAGCTTGCCCTCTTCTACACAAACTCTATTTAGTATTGAAAAGATAAACAGAATGCGAGTTTCGCGCAGCAGCTCTTCCAATTGATCTTTTGTTTTCCAATACTTCTTTGGGTTGTTTGCAGAGGCAATATCAAAATCCTCTTTCAGTAGCTTCACATTAGCGGTCCATGGTTTATCTTCAAAATTGCTTGCTACATCCTCAATGTCTTGTAATAGCTCATTTAGTTGTTCTTTTGTCATGATAATAAAGGGTTTTTGTTGTGGGTTGTTTTATTACTGCTCTTCTTGGGTTTGTGTTAACTTATTTATGCATGGCAAATATACAATAAATACTAATATCTAGAGTTGTAATTGCAATAGAGTTATATTACAAATCAATCTGCCCTACCTTTCTTTATTAAAGTAAAAAACAACTCATAAAACATAATAACACTGCTGTTCTCGTAGTAGATGCTTATCTTTGCAGGCTTAGAGAAAAAAATATGGAACAAAAGAGAACAACAGAAACCGATCATACGTATAAATACGAAGCGGTAAACCCCAAAATAGTATTTCCAATCATTGCGCTGTCATTGCTTATGATAACTGTGGACTCTACCATAGTTGCTACTGCTTTGCACGCCTTGCAGGTTGATTTAAACACCTCTGTAAGCTGGGCAGGATGGACCCTCACAATCTACTCATTTGGCTTTGTGGTTATGCTTCCGTTGAGTGCCAAGTTGAGCATTCAGTTCGGACATCGGCGCATTTTCTTGTTCTCCATAGCCATGTTTACCATTGCATCATTGCTCTGCGGACTCTCCACAAATATATACATGCTTGTGGCCATGCGCGCCCTGCAGGCAATAGGCGGAGCGGGCATTACACCCTCTGCAACGGGTCTTATTGTAAATCATTTTCATCAATCGCGGGATAGGTTTTTAGGATTATTCGGAAGCATGTTTGCCACGGGCAGTATGATAGGTCCTATTTTTGGCGGATTATTTGTTACTTACTCCACATGGCATTGGATATTTTTCATAAACATTCCCATTGGTTTAGCAGTGTTTCTTTTAGCTATTAGGTTTATACCCAAGTCTCAGCCCAACGGTGGCAGAGAGAAATTAGATTTCATCGGAATGCTCTATTTAGCTGGTGGAATTATCACAGCCATGTATGCAGTTACCTATTTAGGAGAGACAACTACCGATGTAAACACCACTTTTTTCATTGCCTTAATTCTTGTTTCATTAGTGCTCTTCTCTCTGTTTTTTATACACATAAAACGCGTCAGATTTCCTTTTATTAAACCAAGATTTATATACGGACAAGGATTTGGAGCTGTAAACCTTGTAAACTTCATACAAACCGGAATGGTTATTGGCGGTGTTTCGCTTATTCCCCTTTATGCAGTGAGCCGATACGGAATTAGCGAGCTACACTCTGGCACCCTGTTGGTTGGCGAAGGGGTTGCCTCTGTAGTTATGTCTGTGATAATGAGTATATACTTGCGTCGCACCGGATATCGCTTGCCCATTTATATAGGTTCTGTTGTATTAGTTCTTGGGTTTGTCCTTCTTTCACTGAGCCCCATGTTCGGAGTAAATAGCTTTATATGGCTCTTTAGTAGCACACTGTTAATAGGTGTTGGACTGGGAGTGATGAGCCCCGCTGCACGCAATGCAGGCATACAATTAGCTCCTGCAGAGGCTGCCAATATTGCAGCCATTCGTTCATTGGGTTTGCAAATGGGTCAGATAGTATCCATAGCAGGGGCCACTTCTATTATTGCAGCAGCAAACAACCCCACACAAGCTCATGCATTTGTGTACTTAGGGTTAGCAGTAGTGTTTTTAGTAACAATTTCTGTTATACCACGTGTTCCGGAGAATAGGGTAGGATGGTAGGGGGGATAAAGCGTGTGTTACATGCAGTAGTGCAATATTCAGAGCCGATTCATGCAACGGATCTACAGTGGTGGTAGATAGGTGTTTTTATCTGTGTTTATCAGTCGCATCTGTGTCATCAGTGTTCTATTTCTAATAAGGCATAGGTCGTGAGACCTGCGCCAGCGGCAGTGTAAAGGTAGTTACCCTATATTGGTTTTACATAAAACACAACAATTGCAAACTCCTCCTTACTTTAACAACCTCCCTAACACCTTCAAATTACTTTCCGAATCAGCTTGTCTCCCTTCAGCAGTGTGCAGTAGCTCTATCTCTTGTGCATAGCGCTCATATACTTTGTGCTTCACAATTTTCATGGTAGAGTTTACCAATCCATTCTGCTCACTAAAAGGCTCTTCAATAATAGCAAAAGCCGAGGGAATCCAGCGATAAGGGAAAAGCCCATCGTTGTTTCCTCCTTTCAGATATTGAGCAAGCTCATTGGCAATAAGCTTGGCAGCTTCATTGGGGTTGGAGGTTTGCTTTTTCAGGGCTTCGGTGTTCAGCGTCAATAGGGCTGTTGTATAAGGGCTCTGATTGTTGTGCAATACACATTGATTGATATATTCGGAAGTAGCCATAATGGACTCTTCTATGCCTTCGGGAGAGAACTTCTCGCCATCGTTGCTAATGAGTAGCGACTTTGTACGCCCCAAAACATACAAGTAACCATCCTTATCCATATATCCCATATCACCAGTGCGCAACCATCCATCAACAATGGTTTCAGCCGTAGCCTCTGGGTTTTTCCAATATCCTTTCATCACATTTCCACCACGAATAATAATTTCGCCCCTTTCGCCAACGGGGAGGGCATTCATATCATCGTCAGCAATCTTTATATCCATGCGTGGCACAGGTTTGCCCGATGAGCCTAGCTTGTGATACTCAGTGCTATTGGCCGATATAATGGGCGATGCCTCCGATAGCCCATAGCCCTGATACATGGGAATGCCAATAGCGTAGAAAAAACGTTGCAACTCAATATCTAGCAGCGCACCGCCACCAATAAAATATTGTAGGTTGCTAGCAAAGTTTTCTCTCACCTTCTTGAAAATAATTTTGTCGTAAAAAGCCACCAATGGCTTTAGCAATGCACGTTTGCCGCGCCCTTTGTTATATCCTTCTGCATTATAAGCATAGGCTACTTTTAAACCTTGCTGGAAAAGCCGATAAGGCACCTTTCCTTGTTTTTTTATACCACTCTCAATATTATTTCTAAAGTTACTAGCAAGTGCTGGCACACTCATAAGTAAGTGTGGATTTATAGCTTTGAGGCTCTTTGGCACATTGCGCAGTATCTCCATTGCACTCTTTCCAGCTGCCACCGAAGCAATAGCTGCACCCGTTTTCATAAATGCATAAACCCCAGCGGTGTGACCAAACGAATGATCCCACGGAAGTATCAACAACATTCGGAAATAAGAAGGAATACCATTCAGCAAGTCAACTGCCTGCTCCACATTGCACACATAATTGTTGTGCGTGAGCATAATGCCTTTGGGGTTGGCTGTTGTGCCCGATGTGTATGAGATATTGGCTAAGCTGTTGGGCATTACACCGTTTATACGCTCTTGCACCTTTGCAGGGTCTGTTTCAAGCAATGCATCACCTAGTTTTAGCACACTTTCTATATGTATTTCGGCCTCTTGGGCCTCTACCTCGGGGTCTAACAAGATATAGCGTTTCACAGTAGGCATTTTGTCTTTTAATGGGCGCAGCTTTTTTATCTGTTGATTGGATGCCAGCACCATCACCGAATCGGAATGATTGATGCGAAAAGTAATATCCTGCTCTGTATCCAGTTTCACCGATAAAGGCACGCACACAGCACCCGTATGCAGCACACCCAGCTCGCCAATTACCCAATTGTTTTTTCCTTCAGACATAAGCGCAACACGCTCACCAGCGTCAATGCCCATTGCTATCAATCCCGCTGCAAAGCGTATGGCTTGCTCCTTTACCTCGCTAAAAGTGAGCGCAGTGTATTCTATATCATTTAAGGCCTCATAGAGATAAGGATTTTGTCCATATTTCTCTACTGTTTCGTTCAATAACCCTATAATTGTTTTTCCCATATTAATGTTGCTAAAAAAAATCAGAAACAAAACTACACAATTTCTGCAAGGTATCCTATCGGATGGGTGGGTATTTTTTGGGGTGAGATAGGACAAACTGACAGTCACTGAAATTCTGTCCCTGAGTGTAGTCGAAGTGTTGCTATTGGCGCAAAGGGTAGAGAAAATTCATGAGTTCTCTCTACAATGATACCCACCCCCTAAGCCTTCGACAAGCTCAGCCTAAAGAAACATCCTTTGCAGCAAGCCTTTTTTATACTCCTTTGTGCCCTCAATTTGCTCATCCACCGCGGCTATCTTTGCATCGAGCGCGGAGAGGAAATGGGCTATTTGGGATTGTTCGGCGAGGCAGGGGAGTTTAATTGTAATTGATGATAAATCAGAAGAATTGATAGCTGGGTAACTTGTTCCAGTAAATCTTTTAATTACCTTATCAACAAAAGATGATGAATTATATAAACCATGATTTGTTTGAAACTACATTGTTCAAATTATGATGTGCTGGTGAAATAGTAGAGGCGGTCTGAGCTTCTCGAAGGGTGTGTCCGCCTTCTCTGATAGCGAGTGAGTATGGACAGTGGCCGACCCATGCCTATCCATGCTCCCGAACGATTGCATCGTGTGGGGCATCTTTGATGCATAAACTCTGTAATACTTGCAAAACCAACAAAGTATAGATTTTCAGGGTTGTGAAATTTATAACTTCTGCTTATTCTTTTCTTGATTTTACCAATTCAACCTAAAATGTTTTACTACATTTGTCACGTTTACATGCAATTAAAAAAGAACAAGCAATTATGAAACTGATTGGTAATATTATTTGGGTTGTTTTTGGCGGCATTTTTATTGCCATTGAATATGTATTGGCAAGCATTCCTTTTTTTGTATCAATTATTGGTATTCCTTTCGGAATTCAGAGTCTAAAGATGGCTTCTGTGGCCTTATGGCCTTTTGGTACAAAG
>CAZBVD010000131.1:0-5554 GCA_964495235.1 uncultured Dysgonomonadaceae bacterium
TATTTTTTTGTCATAACTAAATGCATTAGTCTTCTGTAAGAACTGCCAGTGCTGGTAGTACTTGATGGAGTATCGCCAGTGAATAAATAAAATCCTATTCCATCCCAATTACCTTCATCTCTAAAAGAATAAGTAACTTTTCCATCATCGGCAATATCGAGTTTTCCCGTCAGAGTTTCTCCCCAATTGTATTTTCCGGCATCACTACGTAAGCTTAAAAATACATATCTTCCGTCTGTAGCTTGCATCAAGTATTGACCTGCATCTATTGATAGATTGTTTGAATTAGAATTAAATCTCACCTCTATTTCTGCCTTATTTGACCCCGTAATCGTTAATCCTTTAAGCCAGAATGATTCATTTTTGGTTTTTTCTTCAAACGTGATAATTTCAGTTTCTTCCTTATTTGAATTAGATGGATTTTTGAAATCTAACTGCCACTCACCTAATAAACCAGCATACGAAAACTGCATTATATCGAAGGTCATCGTTCTATCATTAGAAATAAATGTTATAGAACCTTTGCGAGGAATACTTGCTTCAGCTGTGAGGTAGAGCGAATCGTTTGTAAACTTATAGCTGAGCCAATCTGGCTTACTAACAACCGTTACTGGATGAGTTGATCTTACCTCTGTGGCAATAGTTCCTCCTTCAGACATAAGAGCTAAAGAGCTACTTTTGAAATCTTTAAACCAAAATAGTGATGCTGTTTGTATAGCAGTAATACTGATTGATTCGTCCAATGAGTTAATGGTTATTGTTGCGGTGCGGCCACCCATGCTTTTATTAGATGTTGCTGTTAAGTTTACAGTTGTTCCAGAAACGCTTACTTGGCACCATTCCTCGTTAGATGTAGCGGTAATAGATCCAGGAGCAACCAACTCTATAAAACCATCACCACCAGTTGTATCGAATATTATATTGGCTTCTTTTATTTTTAGCTGAGGCTCATGTGGTTTGTAAACAGATTCTTTCTCACAAGAAACAAAAGCTACAATCAATAAGATAAAAAGAAATACACCTGTCTTACTTTTCATAGTTATATTCATTTTTTTGTAAATACTAAATTATAGAATTGGTGCCCAGTACTATTGGCTGTGTAATTGCCTGCAGACGTAGCACTACCATGACCGCCAAGAACAGAGTTAAATAATCGAACTAAATAACCCTTTGTTAGACGAGAGCCCCATACTCCATTGTCAACTAAGCTAAACTCTATGATGTTTTGTTCTTGCATTTTATTTAGATTCAAAACACTGTTCGAGCCATATCCAACACCCCAAGTGTAATACCCAGTATCATATTCCCATGGACAGAAAGCAACAGTTTTGCCATCAACTATGCCTACATCTTGAGTTAATAAACTTACAGCACCAGATGTTTTGTCATATACCAACTCTATTTCAAAATCAATTAAACCAATTAGTTTTAGTGTTTTACCTTTTAACTTTTGTTCTATCCTAACATCTAAAGATTCTGAACCATTATATATTACTGTGTAATCTCCAATAAACTGATCATAGTATAAATAAGATGGATCTACCTTCGGTATAATCTTGATATCAATGTCATCGTCACATTTGAATAATTTATTATCATTGTCCCAAGTGAATAACTGAGCTTCTTTATTATCAATCTTGAGGGGCTCAATGAATTTTATTCCAGTCTTGGTATAAATGGCATTTGAAGATATATTATCTTTATTATTTAATGTGAAGGAATATCTGTAGTTGGAATTTAATACTCCATCTCCGATATTCTGGCCATCCTTATGTAGTTCAAAGTTGGTATATACATTGCACATATCAATAGTATTGTTTATTTCTTCTAAATAACTATCCCAAGAGTCAGATTCAGGGAGTCGATGCATCTCCATGAAATTGCCATACTTTTTGCCTCTTAATACCACAAGATCTTCGCTAGCTTCAACGATTGTAAACTCAAAATCACCTTTGTAGGTAGTATAACTACCATGCTGTTCGTGATAATAGTGTAAAAAAGAGTTGTATGAGCTGAAAGACAAGGTAACACTCATGTCTTGATCGAATCTATATAAAGAGGTTTTCTTCTCATAAGGATCCACGTTAGATGGATTAATATCAGAAAAAGCCAATGCATCAATTGCCGCTGTCACTTCACCTTTGTTAAATTTTAGCAGATAATTGAAAGCACCTCTTTTCGTAGCATCGGTATCACCTGCTATATACTCGAGCAGCCAGCCATTGGGTGCACCTGTGAGTATTTTTTCGTAGTATAATTGTGCATCGTTTAATCTCTCTGATACAGACTTGTCAAAAATATCTTGTTCTTCTTTAAGACATGATTGCAATAGTGAGACTACAATAAGCAATGCAACAAATTGTATATAATGTCTTTTTTTCATATTGTATCGTATTTATTTATAATTGTATATCTCTTCCAAATCTAATTCGTAAATCTCACGAATACGACGATTAACAATATCTCTCATTTCAAAGAGATCCATTTCCCAGTTTTCTTTGTAATAGTTGTAAACAATATTGAACTTTTTATTTATTAGCATTTTCCCTTCAGCTGGATTGCCGTCTTTGTCGGTAGATGCTTTGTCTAACATATTGTTCCACCATTCTGGGGTATTGATTACAAATATACAAAAGAGCTCAACCCAATCTTCAGTAGGCGAACTGGCTGCATAAGGAGAAATACACCCTCCTCTCCATGCTTCTATTTCACTTACATTGGTCCAATTATCACTCACATACATACCAGGAGTTAACTGATCGAATGCGGGATCTGTAGCCTTTTTTTGCTGAAAAACATGAGCATATTCGTGGTGCATTGTTTTTACAAATCTCATATAAGTATCGGGTCTTCCATTAACTATAGTATTTACATTAAAGAAAGAAATCCTCAAGCCACCTTCTGCTTCACCTACTACTACAGAGTTGTTGCTTTTCCATCCAGGATTACCAACATAATGGAGCACTCGAGGTGCATATTGTCTAAAAAAAGCAGGCCCTAAAATTTCTTCGTAAGCTTCGATCCATAGATACCGTGCCGCCATAGTGAGTTCTCTTGCTTTTGAAAATTCAGCTGGGATCAAATCGTAAGCATAGTTTGAGTGAATATCAACGTAATCATATATTACTCTTATATTGTATGGCTTTACAAAATACTTATCCAACCAATCATCAAATTTGTTGTTTTCTTTAATTACTGAATCACTAAAAACACTATTGTTTGTATCCAAATCATCACTTGCACAAGTTGAAAACAGTAATACTAATACTGGTAATAAAAGAAGTATCTTTTTCATATTTCTGTCTGTTTAAATAAATTATACATTATCTGGGATTGGCGGGGCAATCAGCATTTATAATTTCTTGAGGTATTTGCATTGCTCTTCTGTTGTCATTATGTGGAATAGAATCCAACACAGAAACAACGTGGTGCCCGCGGTCAACGAGACGACGATGAATTGTAATGCCATACCTTCTAAGGTCTAACCATCTTTGTCCTTCACCCAAAAGAAGAATTCTTCTTAGATGCAAAACGTAATGTAGCAACCATTCTTGGTCTGTGCCAAACTCAATGTCATATAGAGGTGGACTTAGCCTTTTTTTAGGAGTAGGGGATAAATCTAATACATCAACACCAAAGTCATCCTTCTTGTAAGTCTCTTCATAATGATAATAAGGCATATCCTTATAAAAATCAATAATACTATTGTAAGAAGGGCTTCTATTCGTATAATTCTCAATGAAGGTCTTTAAATCATCAAATGCTTTAGAATACTGCTTAGTGAGTATATAGGCTTCTGCTCGAAAGAGTAATACTTCGTCGGTAGTGAACGGAGCTATACCAGTATGCTGGTACCCTGTGCGTGCTATTGGGTCAGTATATTCGAAGTAATACCCAATTTTTCGATGAAGCATTTTATTTGTATTTGCATTCCACCAAACTCTAATATGGATATTATCTTGGTTTCCCCATGGACCTCTTGATTGCAGAGTTTCATATTTGCCTAACAATAAAGAGTGAGCAAATTTATTTCCTGTACTATAATTATTATTACCTCTTGTAGACCACCCAGATGTGGGATAAGATGCCATTAGAGTAGCAGGATTATTCTTATCTAAATAGGCGTCTGGCTGTACTGTGCCATTGATGTCCATATCTTTTGTAGCCATCCAGTCTCTTAACAATTGAGTTGGATTGTTGCCTAATACTCTTGTTGCTGCTTGAATTGCTTTGTCAAACTTGCCATAGGTTATATAAAACTTTGTTGCAAATGCATTAGCAGATTTAGTGTTGAAATGGAATTTAGATTGAACATGAAGCCCATCCTCAATATCTGGCAATCCTAATTCCAAGTCTGCTTCAATTCTCTCATATAACTCCTGTACAGTACCTCTTGTATAATCAGGTCTAACCATAACCTCTGGACTGGTCATATAGGGCAATCCCATATCGCTACTACTTGTTTTGCCGTATGGAAGTGTAAACATGTTTGCCAGTTCGAAATGATTCCATGCTCTGGCAATCAATGCTTCTGCCCTTGCAGCTTTTAGTGAAGGACTATCTTTCTCACTTTTATCAATAGCTTCAAGAACCTGATTACATGAAGCGATTGCTTTATAGGTCAATTCCCATGAACGGAAATGTGTATCATTCCCTGATCTGCTTGGCTGATCTTTTAGGTTCCACAAGTCATCGGAATAGTTGTCATAATTTAGGTTCCAGTCGTGATTGTCGATATTATCACTCCAGTATTCACACATCATTACGTTTGTGCAATTTGGATATAAAGATGTTAATAGACTTACTATTTTATCATCTGTATTTAATTCCGCTCTATTATCTGGTAGTGCATCGAGAAAATCATCACAAGCAAGCATTAAGAAAACAAAGGCAAGGAAAATTCCAATTCTATATAAAAATTTCATATTCTAATTGATTTAAATAGTTAAAATCCTAATCTAACTGAGAAAGTGAATTGTTTGGGAACAGGGGATGAAACTCCTCCTGATCTAACAAATTCGGGGTCTTGTCCATTCAATTTCCTGTCAGCATACAATAAAAATAAGTTGGTTGCTAAAAATCTTACCGATGCAGTTTTTATATGTGTGCCAAGTACTGTAGTAGGCAAATCATACCCAATCGATACATCTTTAAGTCTCACAAAGTCACCTTTTGCTGTGCGCACACTTGAATAATTATACGTACTGTAGGCATTAGCCATGTTGCTGTATTTATCGTATTGGCGTGTACTTAAAATAACTGGTATATTGGTTAGATCTTCGTCTCCCGGCATAATCCATCTATTTTTAAATTCTTTAGGAGTAGCTGTCAAATCGGTATATCGAGCTTTGAAAGTGGGGTCGAGTCTGATTACGTTACCAAAAGAATAAGTTAAGAATACACCTAACGAAAGATTTTTATAGCGAAATGTATTTTGAAACCCACCAGTTGTTGACGGATCAACAGGACCCTCGTATTTTAGGTACTTCAATTTTTCAGGATCACTCATCTGTAGATTGATACCTGTAGTGGTTTCATTTCCATTTTCGTCTAA
>CAZBVD010000132.1:0-5536 GCA_964495235.1 uncultured Dysgonomonadaceae bacterium
ATTAAATTGTTTTAGCTAAGAGTGATGCAACTCCTAACTAACATTTATGTGAATACAGAACGACTCTTTTTGTTTCTGTTCAAAAAGAAACTCACGGTGATGGGAATCATCGGCCACACGCAAGGAGTCAGCAAAGCGGCAAATCCCCAAATTAAGCCTTTTAGGAAGATGCTCCAAAGAGATGAGTCTTATTTGTTTTCGGTTCCGCCGGCGTTGAGTTCTTCCACAACGGGAGCCCAAAGCATTTCTTTGTCCACATTAGTCGTAGCAACAACAATTGTTTGATTTGTCAGTGAGTCCTTTTGCTGTTCTTCCTCAATTTGAGCAGGCTCGTCGACTGCTTCCGTATTGTCGGCAGTTGCAGCGGCAGTTGTAACACTTGCGGGCAAATCGGTTGCGGTGAATTTAAATTCCGTCGGCAGAGGAGGTGTGCAGTTTGTGTCGTCGCACGCTTGTGCTCTCACGTCGCCGGCAATGGCAAATTTCGCTTTATCGGTAATGCGTATTTTTTGAACAAACTTCGCATTATTGTCAAAAGTGCCAATTTCCATTCCGAACACATCGTCGAACTTCACGTGGGGTTTTTTACCGGTCGATTCAAACTCTCCTATTTTCTCGGCTCCTTTGAGCTCATCGAAATTGATGGATGTGGGGAACGGTCCGTTTTCGGGAATGTTTGAGTCGTACATGTGCCATCCGTTTTGAACGGTTGCATCGGCTACTATTTCTACTACGCCGTTTCCTTTATCTTGCAGGCTGAACTTCCACCCAATCACGTTTTGTGAGAAAACGTGGAAGGTTATGAAGAAAAGGAATGATAGAGTTTTTATTCTTTTTATTTTCATTTTTTTTGTAATCTTTTTCAATGATATGCTTTTTGTATTTTATCTATTAATTGATTATACAAATTCTCCAATAAACTAACGATAGTATTGTGAATTTTTGACTGTCTTTTTTAGCTGCATGCATTATCTCATGTCGTTTTGATTCTATAAGTTACGTTTTGGATAAAGTGTATTCCACCATGTAGCGTCACCTTTAAGGTATTTTTCAAACCAAGCCATAATAGTGTTCGACCATTGAATACGATTTTGATACTCCAAGATCCCATGATCCTCATCTCGAACCTGAACAAGTGCCACATCACGATCCAGCAATTTCAATGCTGTGAACATTTGGATACTTTCTGCAACAGGTACATTGGTGTCAGCAGTACCATGCGTAAGCAGTAAAGGAGTGTGTATCTTGTCTGCACGGTATAGCGGACTTTGACCGGCATATAATTCTTTTGCATTCCATGGGTACTTATCGGCCATACTTACTTCACTATAACTGTATCCCCAATAACCACTTCCCCAATAGTTGGCGTGGTTGCTGATGCCAGCATGGCTTACAGCACATGCAAAGATGTCAGTGACAGTTTGTAAGTATTGTGTCATAAATCCTCCATAAGAGGCACCGATACACCCTATACGTTTGTCATCAATGAAACTGTGTTCTCGGCAGATGGCTTTCACCCCGTCGATGATATCTTCCGCCACACCTTGCCCGGCAGTGTTCACATGACGGGCACTGTGTTTCTGTCCGAATCCGGCAGCCCCTCCGGGATTAATGACATACACCACATAGCCAAGAGAAGCATAATAGACCTGCGGATAGTTAGACTCAAAGTTACGCGAGATAGGAGTACTTCCCCCGTAGTAATTGACTATCATTGGGTATTTCTTCGTTGCGTCAAAATGCGGTGGCAGGTAATAACGACCGTAAATACTGTCACCCCGTGAAGACAAAAACGAAAAGTCGCAACATTCTCCCAACTTCACATCCTTTAGTAATGACGATGCACAATCAACCAGACAGTTGCTCTTCTTATTTCTCAGATTAACAGAATAAGCACGTACGGGATTCATTGCACTGACTCCATAGTAAACCATAGCATCCGCGCTTCCGGCCAGCGAGAATTCGCGGACAACATCTTCCCGGGTAGGGATTTGGTTGATGGACAGAGTCTTGGGATTTAATCTATAAAAATGTATGTAATCACGATTTTTGGCAGTAAAATATATCTGTCCGTCAGACGCCGACCATTCTACTTGGTCAACGGAAGGATTAAAATCCTTGGTCAACGGAATGGCTTTCCGGCTATCGAGGTTATAGAGAAAGAGTTGTACATCATAAAGATTGGAATAAGAGCCTGCACTCATATCGCGACCTATGCCGTTGAATGCTTCTGCCGATCCGTTGAAAAGCAATTGCTTTCCATCAGGCGAGAACTTGGCTGAAGTTTCAAACTCCGCTCGGGTCAACACTGTATCAACAGCTAATGACTGGGCATCGATAATCAGGAAGTCACAAACTGTGGTGGGACGCCGGCTCAATCTTGAACGAGGTATGCTCACCAACAGTTTCCGCCCATCACGCGAGATATCCTGCAGCTCTATGCTCTGATGTCCGAATGTGATTTGCTGGCACTGATGCGTATTCAGGTCATAGCGCAAAAGGTTGGTTCGGAAGCGGAAACTACGTATCCTGTCATTGGGTTCCAGCAACTGGAATATCTCACGGCTCTCGGATGGCCCCTTCTCATCTTTCAAGATGATAAGATAGTCTTCGGCAGGGCTGATGACAATCTTTCCATCAGGCAGGTCATGCGCCAAGTCTTTGCTTTCTCCTGTACGGGCATCTACCATACGCAGCAAACGTCTGCCCCCATCCTTATCCTCATAGAAATAAGCAGTCGTTCGTGGCATCCATTCGACACTATACAACTCGCACTTCTTGATTGTTTTACCCGTAGCAATATCTACGAGTTCACTATAACTGTTTGTGCGTCCACCATATTGCACACCCCTGTATCCCATGATTGCATATTTCCCGTCGGGCGAAATCTGGGCTTTATTAACACGAAGACCGTCGACAACATCATGATAAGAATAGCTGCGGCGAGGCGATGTGGTACACTCTATCTCATGATTGGCATCAATGCTTACCTTTATCGTATCCGCGTTCAAGTCGGGAATCATATATTTGATAATCATTTCATGATGAACGGGTTCAAGCGACAAGGTACTGAAAACATTTTTACCGTCAAGAAAAACCTCATACTTGTCTACACCTTTGACTGTCAGCTTTGCTTTCGTGTAGTCTGTGTTGTTGATATAAAACTTGAGTTCTTTGTAAAGACCGGCAGGGAATACAAGCTTGTTCCCGTTGACATCTACCGTATCAATGGGAACGGGTTGTTGCAATTCATACGGTCCTTCGGTAATAAAGTCAGTAACATGAGTTATATGCTGTGCATGTAACGAGACAGAGAACAGCATGAAAAGTAAAATAAATTTTTTCATCATTTCAAATATGGTTGATAACTTCTCATTTCTTTTGCAATGCCTGAAGAATCATCTGCTTCAGTTGAGGATATTTCGGAGAAGGAGCAGTGTAAGAGTAAACTTTTCCTTCGCGGTCTATTATCATAAATCTCGGTACACCTGTAATGCGATAATCTTCAGCAAAGCCTGAAGTCCACCCTTGGACAAATACAACATTCCCACTGAGTTGGTGTTTGTCTACCAATTTCTCCCATAAGTCTTTTTCCGGTGAGGCACCAACACAAACACTCATAAAAGTCAAATCGGGGTCTGAAAGTTCTTCCTCCAACTGTTTGAAATAGGGAATCATGCGAAGACAAGGGGTACACCAAGTAGCCCATGTATCGATGACCACAACCTTTCCTCTTAGGTCACTCAAGGAAAGCCATGTGCCATCTATTTGTTCTCCCTTAAAATTAGGGGCTTGCAATCCGGGTTTTGACCAAGCTAACTTTGTCTCAATAGGAGCTAAATGTTGTTCGAGCAGGTCGGAGAAGGGTTCGTAGCTAAAAGTTTCGCGTAACTCTATATATTTCTCATAGTAGCGCATTTGAGTTGCCACTTGATAGATATATAGTTCACGTAGTTTCTTCTCTTGTAACAGATCTGCACGTGACTTTAGTTCTGTTTTGCTTAGCGTAGTGGGATTCTCGATTTCAGGAAGTGTTTTTTCAGCCTTATAATCGACATAAGCAGCTAACATTTCCGGAAGAAATGGCAGTTTGAGCAATTCAGTCTGTTGAAAAATATGGTCATATTGCTCCAAATCTTTGTCTGAAACAAAGTCATCTCCAACCTCTGTAATATGGTTACGACTGTAAGCTAATGTGAGAAAAGCTATATCCGCTTCCATTTTTAACTCTATCTGCTTTTTGAAACACTCATTTTGCGAGGCTGCGAGTTCTCTCTTCAATTGATCCGACAATTTTTTCAGTTCGGTTAATTTTGCGGAGAAATGATCAAAAGGCGAGCTTTGCCCACCTCTGATAAAGGTGAAATACCACGCCTGCATCCGCATAGGCGATGCAACTTTTTCCCATTTACTAAGCAACTCACCTTCTGGACTGATAGTCCCACCAACTATATCCAATTCAGTATTGCTAAACAATAGATTGAGTTTCTCGTCACCTTTGAGGTAAAGTGCATGTTTAACACTCCTATTATTACCTATCATATAAAAACCTTCCGATGGTGCTTCAACTGAAAGAGTAAAAGATCTGTCCTCACCGACCAAAGTTGATGCACATTGTTGTGCAAAACCATCGTGAAGAGAATAGAGGCACATTGTTTCGTCTACATCATCTCCCACATTGCCACGTATGATTACTTGTGCATACGCGATATTTGGTAACAAGCAAAAAATATAAAAACACAAACGATAAAATCTATTCTTTCTGTTCATAACGATAAATTAAAATAATGTGGTTCTATAATATCCGTTTTTAGTTTGCTCCATATAACATACCCGTTTTACACGCCCCTTTCCTTCGAACGTTTTATCTGCAGGCTTCACCTCGCCAGCATTTACCGGATGCAAATAGAGTTTGTAGTTTTGACCTTTCGCAGTGGCTATAACCAGATAATCAAACCAAGAGTCGTCCGAACCATAAGGGGAGTATTTCAAAAACTCCATATAGGTAATCTCTTCATCAGCGGGAAGAGCGATGGATTGTTCATCTTCGGTCTGTGTATCTAGGTTACACGAGTAAAGTTTGTTATTCTTTGAATAATAGATGATATTATTATTTTGATTTAATGTTTTAAATTCAGCATGAAGCACATCAAGAGATTTGTCAAGATTTATGCTTTCTTTTATTAATGGACCTTGCATACCTGTATAAGGCAGTCCCTCCATTTTAAGTAATTTATATTCTTCGGATTCCCTTTTTTTCATAATTGCAAAAACCTCATCACCGGGAGAAAAAGCATTATTCGTTTTTCCCCCTAAGAAAAGTAAATCCATACCCATATTATTTGGTGAAATAGGTCCCTGAGTGAAAGAAAGTAATTTTGGAGCGTTGCGACTTACGCTACAGAAAGAAGATTCATTTTGGTTGAACAAGATAGGAAGCGAGATACTGGTGCTATGTATATGTTGAGAGAGCTCATAGTCTCCCAGAGTTTTGATTATAAACTGTTTGTATATTGTATATTTGGAATTATACATA
>CAZBVD010000133.1:0-3495 GCA_964495235.1 uncultured Dysgonomonadaceae bacterium
ACTTGTAAATGTAAGCCGGCCTCATTTAAAAGTTTTATTTTATCGAATATCGTCTCATATTGAGAGATGTGTTGTTTTGGAATTATGAGTGTATTCATGTTTTTTGCTTTTATAATTACAATAATCTTTCAAAGATATTGTTTTTTATGTTATAGACAAAAAAAAGAGATTGTTTCCAATCTCTTTAAACCATATATCAGTTTATTATTTATCTTAATAGCGCATTATAGAAATAGCAGTATCAGTAAAAACATTGCTGCTTTTTATCGCCTTTTAATATTGGTCAACGCTGCATCATTTTTATTCGCTTATTAAGCTCTTCTTCTTTCATAAGATTTTCAAGCGTTATGTGCATTCTATATTTCCAGTAGTGCTTTGGGTTTGACGGTACATTTATGCGCTCATCCTCGGGTTTATCACGACGCAACGTTTCGTCTATTGACATCCAATCTTGCCAAGGTAAAATTGACCACATTGAATTTGAAGACAAGTGTAGGTATATAATTTGCTCACAAATTTCTGCTGTACACACATCTGGAGCTTTGCCTTGCCTGCCAAGCACATTGTTGTAATACAATTGAGTGGTTTCTCTGTTCTCTAACCACCACCCTCTTATGGTTGACATATCGTGTGTAGAGGTAGTATTTACAGATAGATAAGGCAACCTATTTAGATCTGCAAACAGCACATTCCTCTCTTTTGGCATTCGTTGTATTTCTAGGGTCAACATTCGCAACTCATCCATTACCCAGTTTACACAATCGGGAACCATCCCTAAATCTTCGCCACAAACTAGCATAGAGGTTGCAGAAATTAATTCGGGTAGTTTACGCATTGCCTCATCGTACCAAAAGCTGTTGTGGCGGTTATAAAAGAACTCATCGTAGATACGATTATATGTCTCTTTATCATTATCGTTTAAATGTTTGTATGAATGAGTATGCTGAGCTGAAATACGTGGATGAAAAGTGTTCTCACTGTATGGATCGGGAACAAACAGCACCTCAGCACACAAGCCATACAGACCATCACGAAGCTTATTGCTTTTCTCATCATCTTTGTTGATAAAAAGCTTCTCTATTTTTCGTTGGGTATCACAAAATGGCTTCAATTTGAAACGTTGCCACGACAATACATCAAGATAGTGAGCGGTAACTTCATCTGCATACTCTCCAAAAAAGTCATGCAGCATACTCTCATGAATATAAGGGTGCGCCATTCTCTCCTCATCAAACGGAAACCCCCAGTTATGCAATTCTTCGCTAGACATAGGTAAAGCAGGGCTAAAGTGCCCTAGCAAGCCCTGAACATGATGAGATGACATTTCCCATATACGGAAAAAACCTAATATATGATCGATGCGATATGCATCGAAGTTGTCGGCCATTTTCTGAAAACGTCTCTTCCACCAACCAAAATTGTCGTGTTCCATCTCTGCCCAGTTATAGGTGGGGAAGCCCCAGTTTTGCCCTGTCACAGAAAAATCATCTGGTGGAGCTCCTGCTTGCATATTCAGTTTAAATAGATGTGGCTCTGTCCAAGCCTCCACACTATTACTGTCTATACCTATTGGTATATCTCCTTTTAGGGCTATTCCTTTGTTTTGTGCATACTCTTTCGTTTCCCCTAGTTGTGAGTAGGCTATAAACTGAAGGTATCTGTAATAATCTGTTTCTTTTTGTGCTTCTTTATCTCGATCTAGCATTTTCTCTAATAATGCTTTATTATAAACCGAGTGTTCTTTCCATGCTCTAAAATCGGCAGTTTTATTTTTATCTCGGATGTGGCAAAAACACACATAAGGAAAGAGCCAATCTTCATTTTTCTTGCAAAAACTGATATACTCTTTTGATTTCATCACCTTTTCGCCCTCATCAGAAAAGAGCTCTCTTAAAAAGCGCTGTTTTAAAGCATATACTCCCTCATAATCAAGACTGCTAAGCTCATTTAAAGTTTTTGCTTCAGTTCTTAATTTTTCAAGCTTTGCTTTATTCTTTAATGTATAACCGCTTATTGATATATAAATAGGATTAAAAGCAAATATCGAGATAGAGCTATAAGGATATGAGTCTGTCCAAGTTTCGGTTGAAGTAGTATCATTGATAGGCAAAATTTGAATCATATCTTGATCTGTTGCAACAGCCCAATCAACCATCTTCTTTAAATCAAAGAAGTCGCCTATTCCCGCACTGTTATCAGACCTGAGTGAAAAAAGAGGTATTGCAACACCCTTACCCTTCCATTGAAAAGAGGAGTATCTATAATGCAAGCCCATATCCACACTCACACTCTTTCTTTTTTGTGATGAGTCGGAAATATGAAGCTCTCTATTATCGCCTTCTTCCCAATGAACTTTAGTAAAATCACAACTATCAACAATTGCAAACTTGTAAGAAGTGCCTGATGGAATACTTGCCGCATTCAACTCTATTTGCCACTCTCCGTATCTAACAGGGGTTAAAGGCAAAGCACTCTTTAAATTCCAATTACCCAACTCATCACCCTCTCCAGTTATAACAACATGCTCTGTCTTTCTCACGTAAGGACATATCAGATTTAAGAGTTTGCTTTTTTCATATTTAGGAGATGAGATTGATTGAAGAGGTTTTTTGAAGATACACTCTGTGAATACAGACGTATATAGATAAGAGTGATAGGTATCATCTTTCCAATAATCTTGAATAATGAAATCTGTATTGTCAACAAGCGCTAACCTTCTATTGTGAGAGAATTCTCTACGAAGGGTGTATCCGTTTTTGCGAAGAAAATAATAATACTCTAGTGGCTCTTTATAAGCCGACTGAAGCTTCACTTCGGCAGTCCAGTTAAAACCATCTATTGTGGAAAGCTCTAATGCATCGCTTTCTTTCAAACCACCTAACTGAGGCACAGATCCAGAGATACATAACTCTTCTCCCCACTGTGTTTTATATTCAATGTTAAATTTTAAAGCAGCCATACAAATATATAATTAAAAAACCATTTGTCATTTATACCTAGTTCAACCAAGCGCTCAAAGTGTAGAAGATTGGATTGAGAAATTACTCAAATCTACATTGTTTTTTTATATAACATGCTTTAACGTGTAATATTTTGCGGGCTTAACAATGCAAACGATTGCAAAGTTGCAGGTTTTCAAATCTTTATAGTGAGTAGTTATTGATAGCAACCTAAGTTAAATTTAATAGCACTTAGGTAAATATTGGAGAATCTGTTTGTGTAAAGTATTTGCTAGTTCTTTATTGTACTGTAAAAGACATAGTCTGGGAGACAATTCTTTGAAATAGTTTGTACTATTCCCTCAACGTTCAAGAAATGGAAGCCTTCTTTAGTCATAGAATTTAAATTTTACATTCTGATTCTTGAATCCTACACCTCATGATTGGACTTTTATGACCTAATTGTTGAATCCTACGTAGTAAGATTGAACTTTTATGACGTGATTGTTGAATCCTACGTAGCAAGATTGAACTTTTATGACGTGATTGTTGAATC
>CAZBVD010000133.1:3595-5506 GCA_964495235.1 uncultured Dysgonomonadaceae bacterium
CACCGTGGGATTTGACTTTTAACCCACAAAATTGATTTATGCTTAAAGATGATTCTTTTAAAAACACATTATTTCACCATTCTTCTTAGATTAGAATGGTGAAATATCGGTTTTTTAATACAGCCTTCTGCTATCACGCAATAAGAAGTATCAAAATCTGTGCTGTAATAACTCGCAAGAACATTGTTAAAGGATAAACAGTTGCGTAGCTTACAGCCGGAGTGTCATTACCAGCAGTTGCATTAGCAAATGACAAGGCGGGTGGATTGGTCATGCTTCCTGACACAAGCCCCATTAATGTGAAATAATTCAATTTAAACACTTTCCTACCTATTGTGCCAACTATAAGCAATGGCACTACAGTGATAATGAAACCATATCCTACCCACATATAACCTCCATTTACAATGGTTTGAACAAACTCTTGCCCAGCTTCTAAACCAACACAGGCTAAGAAAAGTGAGATGCCAATTTCACGCAACATCAAATTGGCACTCATTGTAGTATAGGTTATCATTTTAAATCGAGGACCAAACTTACTCACTAAAATTGAAACAATTAATGGTCCACCAGCCAAGCCTAACTTCACAGGTTGAGGTATTCCGGGAAGCATAAACGGTATACTACCCAGCAACACACCTAATGCTATTCCAATAAATATTGAAACAAGATTAGGTTTGTGTAATCGTTTGAGAGAATTTCCTAAGAAAGTTTCAACCTTTGCAACTGAGTTTTTAGACCCCACAACTGTTAACCTATCGCCTATTTGTAATTCTAACTTTGGATCTCCAATTAAATCTAACCCAGCACGATTAACACGTGTTACATTTACCCCATAAAGACTTCTAAGTTTAAGATTACTTATTGTTCTACCATTTACTTCAGACTTAGTAACAATTATGCGTCTAGAAACTAACTCATTGTCTAATTCAGACCAATCGCTTTGATCCATTTCAATCTTCTCTCCCAACAATGCTGAAATTGAATCTATATTCTGAAGATTAGAGACCACCAATACAATGTCATCTTTATTTAAAATAGTGTTTTGATGAGCTACTTCTAGATTCTTTCCAGCAGCATGTTTTACACGAGATATTACAAACTCTTTATCTATAAAAGACTTTGTCGCTGAAAGTGTTTTACCAAAAACAGCAGGATTACTAATTTTCAAAGAAAACATTTGAGCTTCGGTATATTTAGTTTCATCTAAACTATCTAGCTCTTTTGTCTCTTCAGATAATTTTATTTTAAAAACATACCTAAACAGTATCAATGAAACTATAACACCAACTACGCCTAGCGGATATGCAACTGCATAAGCCATTGATATAGTAGGGTCGGCAACACCTGTTGTATCAAATAGTGTTTGTTGTGCTGCACCAAGTCCTGGAGTATTAGTTACAGCACCAGAAAGAACGCCCACCATTGTTGAAAGAGGCAAATTGGTTATTAAATGAAGAGCATAAGTAGTAATTACACCCAAAAGTATAATTGATACAGCTAGCATGTTAAGGGTGAGTCCTCCTTTTTTAAATGAGGAGAAAAAGCTAGGCCCAACTTGCATACCTATAGAATAGATAAAAACAATTAGCCCAAATTCCTTCATAAAATGAAGAATAGTGGGGTCGATGTTAAGCCCAAAATGGCCGAAAGCAATCCCCACAAAAAGAATCCAGGTAATGCCCAAGGATACTCCAAAAATTTTAATTCTACCTAGCACAACACCGATAGAAATTACTAACGCAAAAACGAACACAGAATGTGCAATTCCTGTTCCAAAAACTAATTCACTTAACCAATCCATGTGTTTAAACTCTTGTTATAAGAGCCTTGTATATAAAATAAATAACCTAAATGTGTGTCTCGATATGATTTACAAAAGTAAGAGAAAATATGATGTAATAAAAAAAA
>CAZBVD010000134.1:0-5427 GCA_964495235.1 uncultured Dysgonomonadaceae bacterium
TAATTGCTCATCGCCTTTCAACAATAAAAAATGCAGATGAAATTTATGTTATTCATGAAGGTGAGATTGTAGAACGAGGCCCTCACGATGCACTTTATGAAAAAGGTGGCTTCTATACGAAGCTTTACAATTTGCAATTATCTAAATAAGGTTCCAGAAAAAACCTTCCTATTTAACATAGGAAGGGAAGATACAAAATTTTATATAGTCTAGACAAAGTGTTTATATTATAGCAAACACAAGTCTCTACTTCAAAAATGCATTATGAGAGTTTTGAATAATGTATCTAATTTTCTTTTGGATGTATTTCTCTCTTTTTTTATTACTGAGTGATTTTCCTCTCATTTTTGAGTATTTATAACCCTGTTCTTATTAAAAATGAAGTTAAGATGACCCCTTAACTTCATTTTTTATGCGTTTTTTAGTGAATTGGACACATTTATCCCAGGAGCTCACTTTAAGTTATATGCGATTGCTTGTAAAACATGTTACGTGTGGGTTTTCTCTAATCCCATATAACGAGCTACCCCACCTCCAAACCATTTTTTGATACTGCCAAAGGTGCGCTCCAGCACCCAGAGTGTTTTACTTATGAGTTTACTGAAACGCACTTGCCAGTATGTTAAAGGACGATTGTGATAAACCTTCTGCATCAAACGATTCTTTATTTTCTCTTTTGCTAATAAAGTATCATTATCAGGAACTTTATATCCCTTGTCTGCTGAAACACCCTTATCTTTATGTTGTTTGGGAGTTTTCTTCAATAATGGTTTCAAACCTTTAGAGTCATGCTGATTGGCAGCAGTGGTATGAACTGCCACTACTAAGCCATTTTCATCTACAGCGTCATGATGCTTAAATCCAAAGTGAAAGCGTCCACCTATTTTCACCTATCTACCATCTGTGTCTACACCTTTTCCTTGCTGTTTTTTTAAGAAGCACTGTTTGTTTATTTTGGACATCCTCATCCACTTCATACTCTTTGCGGTCTTCAGCTATACTGTAACGAATATCACCTTTAGGCTTACGAAGACTATCTGTCAAGGAAGCATCCACTTTAATACCCGTGTGAACAATCACCTCATGTTTCTCCAATTGTTTATTGAAAGCTCCCAGTACTTTGTCCATACCTTTGCTTTTAGTTAGTGCTGTACGAAAACGACAAAGCGTACTATGATCGGGCACGGAGTCCTCCAAGTTCAACCCACAAAAACGCATAGCAGAAAGAGAATCATTGATAAGGTTTTCAGTCTTCTCATCTAATAAATCATTCCAAATACCCAACAGAAGCATTTTAAAGAGAAGAACACCACTGTATGGCTTAGCTCCAAGGAGAACCTCCTCTTTATGGTAATATCGGGAGATAACTTTATCTATCTTATCCCAGTTGATAATCGTATTTATTTGATTGTAAAACACAGAGGTCTTGATAGTGCGTTGCTCAACAAAACAAGTGGAAAATAACATTTGAGTGGTATTTAATTTCGTTCGTTTTACTACTCAAATATACGCATCAATCACCTATAGACCTAAGACATACAGCATTAAAAACAAAAATATCGTGCAAAGGTCTCCCGATGTGAAATACACGCGTATAGAAGTTCCTGAAATTGAAGCTTCAGACATTTTTGAAGATGCCTTTCGCCCCATTTCAAGAGATGGCGCTGGCAATATAGAGGTAATGATACGCATGCAGAAAGCACTCACATCTATCTACTCTTTTGTACCTGACAATGTGAAAGAGGTAGTATTAAAAAGTGCACACGAAGCTTATGAAAGAGCAGAACTTGCAATTAGCTATGCAGGAGACTTAGATTTGCTAAAGCAAGTAAGCTTGCATTACAAGGTGACAGCTTTGGCAGATGAGCATTAAAATCTGTTTTACTTCAGTCTCGTATTTTATATTTCTTAAAAAACGCCTTCTTACCTCACCACTTCGGCATTTCCATTAGCAACCATAAAGTTTTCAACATCTTCGCATGACAATAGAAATGCATCTCCCTGAATAGTATGTTTTAAAACAGAAGTGTTCAAGCCATATCTCACAGCATACTTAGGATTATTAAAATCCTTCAAGAGACCATGAATAACTCCCGAGGCAAATGCATCTCCACCACCAATTCTATCATGAATATTGAATCGAATAGGATCTGTTAACTCCCAAGATAGTTCATCATTCAACAATCTAAAGTAATAGCCAGCTAAAGAGTTTTCTGAAGCAGAAAATACAACCCTATCAGTTCCAAAAATATAACTCAAGTTATACTTAGTAACCATTTTGGGAAATACATTTCTTCTTTTTTCAGATAATGTAGTGCCCTTAAAATCGTCGTCTAATTGAATTTCTAATATTGTATTAGCATCATAATAACTAGCAAATGCAACATCAATATACTCCATGAATTCTTTGTAAACGGGTCGTGCTTCTTCTACTGTCCATAACTTTGATCTATAATTAAAATCAAAGCTTATTGGTACATTATGCTTCTTAGCCTCAATACAGGCACGCAAAGCTACTTTCCTCACTTTTTCGCCTAATGCCAATGTAATTCCAGATAGATGAAACCAAGTAGCATCAGCAAATACATCCTCCCAATCAAACTCATCTTCTCTAATACGTGTTATTGCAGAGTGTTTTCTATTATAAATAACCTTTGAAGGACGACCACCAAAACCTGTTTCTAAAAAATAGATACCAATAGTTGTAGATCCTCTAACTACGTACCTTGTATCAACACCATTTGCCAGTAGATGAGAAATAGCACCATCTCCTAGTTGATTAGGAGGTAGTTTAGACATAAAATAAGTATTGTGCCCCATATGCGACAAAGCAACTGCTACATTGGCCTCACCTCCACCATAGTTTACTACAAACGAATGTGTTTGATTAATTGTATTGTAATCGGGAGTAGATAGTCTTAGCATCACCTCACCAAAAGTTATTATTTTTCCCATATCAAATAAATGTTCTTTATTGTTACTTTTTTCATCTGCTCATGCACTAACTAATAATATAACAGTCAATATATAAATATTTTCTCAAATGAGCTATAAACTTTTCAGAAAACATTGATTTTACATACTCAAGTATCAATTAAAACAATTTACCATACAAAGCGTTTTAACAATACAGTTTAAATTCTCAACAATAAGGTACACAATGATGAATCATTAAATAATGTCTTTGTCCCTTTATTGAAAAGACATTTAATCTACTAGATATAATATTTACAAAAAAATATAGCTAAACAATTTATGAATAAATCAATTATTTTAAAAAGCCGCCCAAAAGGAACACCCCGACTCTCTCACTTTAAAACAGAGCAAGAAGAAATGCCAGAAGTGAAACAAGGTGAGGTGTTACTAAAAACCCTATTCGTTTCTGTTGATCCTTACTTGCGCGGCAGAATGAGCGATGCAGAATCGTATGTGCCTCCATTTGAGCTAAACAAACCTATAAGCTCAGGCATCGTAGCCGAAGTAATAGCGTCTAACAATGAAAAATTCAGAAAAGGAGACTTTGTATCCAATCTTTTGGAGTGGAAGGAGTACCAAACATCTACAGGCGAAGGTTTACAAAAACTAGACCCCTCAATACAACCTTTATCAGCCTACTTAGGCATTATTGGTATGACAGGGATGACTGCCTATACAGGACTCACTCAAATAGGCAAACCCAAAGCAGGGGAAACCATTGTTGTGTCGGGTGCTGCTGGCGCAGTAGGTAGCGTTGTAGGACAAATTGGTAAAATACTAGGCTGCCGTGTTATTGGTATAGCTGGTTCAGACGAGAAAGTAGAAATGCTAAAATCGAAGTTCGGCTTTGATGAAGCTATCAATTATAACACCACTAAAGATATAAGTAAAGCAATTGCAGACGCTGCTCCTAAAGGTGTAGATATTTATTACGACAATGTAGGTGGCCCCATATCCGATGCTGTACATACAAGCCTCAACCAGTTTGCTAGAGTTATTGTGTGTGGTGCAATATCACTTTACAATGCCACCGAGCTGCCTATGGGGCCAAGATTGGAAGGCTTGCTTATTAAAAAAAGCGTGCTCATGCAAGGTTTTATTGTGAGCAATTTCTCTGATAAGTTTGCTGAAGGAGCGCAACAATTAGGCCAATGGCTAAAGGAAGGAAAACTGACTTATGAGGAAACAGTTGCTGAAGGATTTGACTCTATTCCACAAGCCTTTATTGATCTTTTCACTGGCAAGAACACAGGCAAGATGATAGTAAAAGTATAAACTCAACAAAAAAACAAACAATGAACAACTTCGAATATAAGAATCCTACTAAAATACTTTTTGGCAAAAAACAAATTGACAAACTATCACAGGAAGTTCCGAAAGGAGCAAACGTACTTTTACTCTATGGCGGTGGAAGCATCAAGAAAAATGGTGTGTACAACCAAGTAATGAGCGCACTTTCTGAATACAAAGTGGTAGAGTTTGGGGGTATTCCTCCCAATCCTGAGTACAGTGTATTGATGGAAGCTTTGAAAGTAATAAAAAAAGAAAAGATAGATTTCTTGCTAGCAGTTGGTGGGGGCTCGGTAATTGATGGAACAAAGTTCCTAGCGGGTGCAGCCTACTATGATGGGGATGAACCTTGGGATATATTGACCAAAGGTAAAACTGTGGAAAAAGGAATGCCTTTTGGAACAGTATTAACATTACCTGCAACAGGATCAGAAATGAACGCAGGCTTTGTAATTACACGAGAAGAAACAAAGGAGAAATTATCATCAGGTGGAATTATTTATTTCCCGCAATTTTCAATACTTGACCCTGAAGTTGTAAAATCTATTCCGCAACGCCAATTGGCAAACGGAGTTGCTGATGCATTTATGCACGTAATGGAACAATACATGACCTATTCCATGGGCGGTCTTCTGCAAGATAGATTTGCTGAGGGTATTCTTCAAACATTAATTGAAGTAGCTCCTGCCATTATGAAAGACCCATCTGACTACAAGGCAGCATCCAACTATATGTGGAGTTGCACCATGGCGCTTAATGGATTAATCAGTAAAGGAGTGCCAGAAGACTGGGCTGTACATATGATGGGCCATGAGCTAACAGCACTATTCGGAATAGACCATGCACGCACATTGGCTATTTTAGCACCTTCTCACTTTCAATACAACTTTGAAACAAAAAAGGCCAAGTTGGCTCAATATGCCGAACGTGTTTGGAATGTGACTGAAGGAACTGATGACGACAAAGCAAAAACCGCTATACAAAAGACTGAAGAGTTTTTCCACTCACTAGGAATTAAAACAAAACTGTCTGAATACACCGATAACTATTCTGGGACAGCCGAAGAGGTAGCTAAACGATTCACAGACAGAGGATGGATTGGACTTGGCGAGAACAGATCTCTGAAACCCGAAGATGCAAAGAAAATAGTTGAAATGAGCT
>CAZBVD010000135.1:0-5334 GCA_964495235.1 uncultured Dysgonomonadaceae bacterium
TGAAATATCTAGAAATATTATACTTAAAGATAAATAAAGAGGGTGTTGTGGGCTTTAATCATTGACAGTTTATTCAGTAAAAGAGTTTAAAATATCACTTTGTAGCAATAGACCTCAATTTTTATCATACAATAGCATCAACCCCCACAAAAATATCATCCTCAATATCTATCATTGCATTTATTAAGTAAACCCCCACATATGACTTAATATCACTCACCTTAATCTCCTTCTCATGAATAATTCCTGCATTTAGTAGTTGCCTCCTTTTTGTTCCAGCAAGCAAAGTGCTTTTAGGTGTGTAGAGGTTGCCAGCATGGTCTTTAAAAACTACATTTGTAAAGGATGTGTCTGTTACCTGCGAGTTCTTCACAATTAATATATCATCGCTCTTATTATGTGCTGCTCGCAGTTTGTTTATTAAATCTCTATTTAGGTATTTATATGTGTAGTCTATGGTGTTGTGCTCCACCAACGATAAGCTTTTAATGTTTCGCACTTTATAAGGCTCAAAATCTATCGACACAATTTTGCTATCATACACAATTCGGCATTTTACTATATCCACAGCTTGTAAGTGAGCGGGTATTATATTGTTGTTTAGTTCTACTGATAATGGTTTAGAGAAGAAGTGTAGCGTTGTTTTAAAAATGCGCTCTATGTGTGGCTGAGGGTTCACAAACTCTCCGTTGCTCACTTTTATTACCTCTATAAAAAGATGCTCTGTCATAGAAAAGGGAAATATATTTTATCTAAAACTTCTTTGTATTCTTTCATGTAAACACTATTGCTTGTAATTCCGCCACCACTTCTAAAAAAGAGATTACCATTGTCTATTTCAATAAATCTAATGAGCACAGCAGTTTCTAATTTAGTGCCGTTGAAGTATCCTGCAATGCCGCAATAATAACCTCGTGGCTGCCCCTCTGCTAAGCGAATATACGCATCAGCCTTCTTCTTTGGCGATCCTGTGATGGATGCAGCAGGCAACAGCGAAAATAGAATATCTCCCATTTGAGATAAATAATCACTAGGCAAATCCCCTTCAACCTCAGAGCTTACTTGCAGCAAGGTTCTGTTTAGCGATTCAATTTTATCTATATACCTGTGTTGTTTAATAACTACATTATGGGCAACACGGCTGAGCTCTTTCACTACCGATTGTGTTGTGGCAGCAAGCTCGGCTATCTCTTTAGGGTCGTTTAGTATTTCTTGCTCAGCATTTGGCAAGGATGCATCAATGGTCCCCTTCATTGGATTGGCTGATATCTTACCGTTTTCTATTTTCACAAACCTCTCGGGCGAGAAGCTTACATACCTTTCTGGAATATATACTTGATAGGGCGATTGGCTACGTAAAAATATTTCCCTACAGCTAATGTTTGTTTTTATAGGTGTTCTCAAAGTAAGGTTTACCACATCAATCTCCCCATTCTTCAAACCCTTTTGCACAATATCAAACTTATATTTATAGTCCTCTTCTGAAATGGGGGTTGTCAGCATTTCTGCCTTTATACCGTTTGTCACCTCATGTGGTTTATTGCCTTCACCATTAAACTTGAAGAGTACTTGGGTCTGACTTGTTGGGTTTTCAATAAACAAACCTTCGGATAGCTCATAGTTTACAGTGAAGAAAAACGGAGTTTGTTTTCTTGCAGCCTTATTAATGTTGATTCGTACTTGATCTGGGTTAATAAAATTCATTCTTTAGATATTAAATATCGCTATAAATATTCGGCAAATATATGAATTATTCATGCGATATAATAAAAGGGGTGTATTATATTAATGTGTAAATAGGTGTACTATGAATAGATAAAATGTTTAAATCGAAGATAAAATGTTACTTTTGCATCTATTACTATAATAGTTCTCTATTAAAACAAAATACGTTTATATGGCGAGTGGGATGAAAACTTTGGCCAAAGAAACTGCAATTTACGGTGCCAGCAGTATACTTGGCAAATTGCTTAGCTGGTTTCTTGGCCTATATTGGGCTTTTGGATTAGAAACTATTGCCGAGATGGGCATAATTACAGAAACTTATGCATGGATTGCTCTTTTTCAGGTAATGCTAACTTACGGAATGGAAACTGGCTTCTTTCGATTTGCCAACAGAGAGAAAAACCCCCTTACAGTATATTCTACAGCCCTTATAAGCATTGCCACATCCACACTCCTTTTTGTGATATTGGCAACCTCTTTTTTAGAACCAATAGCCTCTTCATTTGGGCCAAGCATGAAGTCTCGCTACGTGTTTATGTTCATTTTCATTCTCTCGTTAGATGTACTGGGTGCTATTCCGTTTGCTTTTCTCAGATTCTCTAAGCGTCCTCTCAAGTTTGCTTTTCTTAAGCTGCTGAATGTAGCAATAACTATACTCTCCAACATCTTTTTCTTTGCAATAGCCCCATGGTTAGCCAATTACTATCCCCATTTGTTTTCGTGGTACGATATAGCCAATGGTATAGACTATATATTATTCTCCAATCTTTTGGCATCTACTGTTCAGTTTCTACTCTTAACGCCTCATATGCGCATCAAATTTAAGTTTGATGGAGTGTTGCTAAAAAAAATGTTGAGGTATTCATATCCCCTTCTTATTCTGGGTATTGCTGGTGTGTTGAACCAATCGGCCGATAAAATGGCCTTCAGATGGTTGTATTCCGATGCTACAGACGCCGAAACACAGCTGGGTATTTATGGACAAAGCTTCAAAATAGCCATTATTATGGTTATGTTCACACAAGCTTTTCGTTATGCATTTGAGCCATTTATATTTGCAAGAGACAAGGAAGAGAGCAGCAAATCTAATTTACAATCGTATGCCGATGCATCAAAATATTTCCTCATTTTAGGACTGTTTATCTTTTTAGGCACAATTGGGTATCTCGATATCATTAAAAAACTACTTCCTAGCAACTATCACGAAGGCCTAAAGGTAGTACCCATTGTTATGTTTGGGGAAATGTTTTTTGGTCTCTATTTCAATCTATCGCTTTGGTACAAACTTACCGATAAAACTAAGTGGGGCGCTTATATGTCTTTGTTTGGTTTGGTTATTACCCTCACTATTCTGGTTGTTTTTGTTCCTCACTATGGATATATGGCCTGCGCTTGGGCTTCGTTTTTTGCCAACCTTAGTATGATGGTGCTATCCTATTTTTTAGGACAAAAGCATTACCCAATTCCTTACGATCTTAAAACTGCAGGCAAGTTTGTATTATTGGCAGCAGTATTGGGTGTGTTTATGTTTTTAAGCTTCAGATATGCCCCAAATGTTGCAGTTCGTATTGCTATAAACACAGTTATTGTTATAATCTATGCGGTTGTAACAATAAAAAAAGAATTACCTTTGCATGATATGCCCGTGATAGGTAAGTATTTCAAGAAATAAATTCTTAATTATATAAACAGATAACTTAAGTAACTTCAATTATGAGAAAAACGCTATTAGCAATAGCTATCATCTTTTTAACTTTTGCAGCCAGAGCTGACGAGGGGATGTGGCTATTAAAAGAATTGAACAAACAAAGCATTGCTAGAATGCAAGAGCTTGGTTTCACCTTTCCAATTGACAAAGTATATGACGAGGAAAATGCATCGCTCAAAGATGCTGTTGTTATTTTTGGAGGCGGCTGTACTGGTGTAGCTGTATCCGAAAAAGGTTTGATATTTACCAATCACCACTGTGGATATGGAGCTATTCAAAAACTTAGTTCTGTTGAGCGAGACATTCTTAAAGATGGTTTTGCTGCACCTGATATGAGTAGCGAGTTGCCATCAGATGGTTTAGCAGTATCTTTTGTACGCTCTACTGAAGATGTAACCGATAAAATAATGTCGCAAATACCATCAATGTTAAGCGAAATACAACGTCAGCAAGCTATCGACTCAGTTTCAAATGTATTGATGGAGAAATATGAAAACGATCAGTTTACACAAGCACGTGTAGTTCCTTTCTATGCAGGAAACAAGTACTATATGGTAGTGTATGATGTATTTCGCGACGTTCGTTTAGTAGTTGCTCCTCCTTCATCGATAGGCAAGTTTGGTGGCGACACAGACAACTGGATGTGGCCGCGCCATACTGGCGATTTTTCAGCATTTAGAGTATATGCCGATAAAAACAATAAGCCAGCAACTTACAGCGAAGATAATGTTCCTTACACACCCAAGTATGTTGTGCCAGTATCGCTTGCAGGTTATAATCAAAACGATTATGCTATGACCATTGGTTTCCCTGGAACTACTCAAAGATATTTGTCATCGTGGGGTATTCAACGCAAAATTGACTCTGAAAACAAACCTCGCATTGAAGTGAGAGGTGCTAAACAAGAAATATGGCGCGAAGCTATGAACCAAAGCGATGCTGTGCGCATAAAATATGCATCGAAATATGCAGGAAGTTCTAACTATTGGAAAAACTCTATGGGTATGAACGAGGCAATAGCTAATTTGGGTGTTGTGAAAGAGAAAGAGAAAATTGAACATGAATTAGCAGCTTGGATTGAAAATAATCCAGAAGCAAAAGCCAAATATGGCAACACATTGGCATCTCTTAAAGAGGCTTATGAAAGTACAACAGAGAGTGCTTTACACAGCACTTATTTCTTAGAAACATTTAGAGGTGGTATCGAAATTATTCGTTTTGCCAACACTTTATTGGCTTTTGATGTGAATAACACAGAAGAAGACAAAGAAGACTTTATAAAAGAGCGCATCCTTAACTCATACAAAGACTATGAGCCAGCACTCGACAAAAAAGTGTTACCCGTAATGCTTAGTTTATATGCATCACGCGTTCCTGCCGAAAACCTACCCGATATTTACATTACTATCGAAGAAGAGTTTGGTGGAGACTATAAGCAATATGCAGAGTGGTTGTTTAATAACTCTAAGTTTACAAACCTCGACGATTTATTGGTTCTCTTGAAACAAGAAGACAACACGGATATTATTAACGATCCTGCCATGGAGTTGGCTCTTTCTGTGAGAGATAAAGGATATGAAATATCTTCAAAAATGTTTGATTCATACGAAAGCATTTTAAAAGCAGAACGCGAGTTTATGGCTGCTTTAATGGAGATGAGTCCCGATTTTGTTTACTCGCCCGATGCCAACTTCACACAGCGTTTAAGCTATGGCACAGTGCAAGGATATCAACCAAGCGATGGAGTTTGGTATAATTTCTACACAACTACTAATGGTGTGTTAGAAAAAGAAATTCCAGGCGACCCAGAATTTAATGTTCAACCAGAGATTTTGAGCGAGATTCGCAAAGGCGATTTTGGTCAGTATGCCAATGAAGATGGCGAGCTTGTAACCTGCTTC
>CAZBVD010000136.1:0-5332 GCA_964495235.1 uncultured Dysgonomonadaceae bacterium
AGTAGAAATATAATAAAAAGACGTTGCATGCAACGTTTCAAGTGTGTAAATCTCCATGTAGCATGGCCAGTAAGACCTTTTATGCATTTCCTAGTCCCTGTTTCCTAATTCCGAGTCTCGCACCCCGAAACACCCGCCCGAAAACTTTTAATTCTTAACTCTTATCTCTTAATTCAACTCTTCATTGTCAATTAAATAAATCGTGTGTATCTTTGTTTAAATTTAAAGAGAGATAATAGTAATGGAACAAGAAAATTATTTGTTGGGGATGACTTTGGCTGAAATAGCTAAAGAGATTGAATTGCTTAAATTGCCAAAGTTTACTGCCAAACAAATTGCAGATTGGATTTATGTAAAACGTGTAACGGAGATAGATGAAATGACAAATATCTCTATACGTAATCGAGATATATTGAAGAAGAAGTTTAAAGTGGGTAGATCATTGCCCATTGAAACGCAAGTATCTATAGATGGCACACAAAAGCTTTTGTTTAAAACAAACAACGGCAAACTAATTGAATCAGTATTAATTCCCGACGATGAGCGGCTAACGTTGTGTATATCGGCTCAGGTTGGTTGTAAAATGAATTGCAACTTTTGTATGACCGGAAGAATGGGTTTTCAAGATAATTTGTCGGTAAATGAAATTCTGAATCAAGTATACTCATCGCCAAATTCTGAAGCGCTAACCAATATTGTATTTATGGGCATGGGCGAGCCTTTGGATAATTACGACAACGTGATGAAAGCCATCAAAATACTAACGGCAGACTATGGTTTGGCTTGGAGCCCTAAACGAATTACACTCTCTACTATTGGGGTTACACCAAAGCTAGAACGTTTTCTGGAAGAGAGTGAATGTCACTTGGCCATTAGTTTGCACAGCCCTATAACGGAGCAACGCCAATCTATTATGCCTATTGAAAAGAAGTATCCTATAGAAGAGGTAATAGATTTATTGAAACAGTATGATTGGAGCAAGCAGCGACGTCTTTCTTTTGAGTATATAATGTTTGATGGAGTAAACGACACGCTTATCTATGCTCGCGAGCTTATAAAACTATTGTCGGGTATCTACTGCAGGGTAAATCTTATTCGCTATCATGCTATTCCTGGAAGTTCTCTTAAAACAGCTTCGGAAGATGCAATGATAAAATTTCGCGATTTTCTTACTTCAAAAGGCTTTATCTGTACCATTCGTACCTCACGCGGAGAAGATATTTCTGCTGCTTGCGGAATGTTGTCTACAGAAAAAGAGAATGAAGCAAGAAACATTGCTGAGTAACTGATAATAAGTTAACAACAACAAAAACAATGCGTTTTATTTTATTACTAATAGAATAATCGTATTTTTGTTAATACAAGTATTGATATTATATTGTCTGACAGATAATTCACACGCATAAAACTCATATATTATGAAACAATTAAAAGTGTTATTTGCATTGACAGCCATAGCATTGACTTTAGGTTCTTGCAAAAACTTTTCATCTGGCTGGATGTCTTCTTCATCGGCTACAAATGAGGTGTTGACTATTATTGGCGAAGCTGAATGGCAAGAACCACACGGAAGGGCTCTCTTTGATGTTTTGAACTCCCCCATGCCAGGTATGCCACAAAACGAAGCAAATTTCAAAATCCTGCAAATAGACCCAAAGAACTTTACAAGCACCTTTAAGATGGCGCGAAATATAATTGAGGTGGATGTATCTAGCGATTATACGCAAACAAAAATGAGCGCCGAACTCAATAAATATGCCAGTGGTCAGGTTGTGCTCACACTTAAATCGCCAGACAAAGAGGCATTGGAAATATTTCTGAAAGAGAATAGCAGCAAGATTGTTGATTATTTGGTAAATAAAGAGTTGGAACGTATTGGGCTGTGGCTAGAAAAAGAAGCAGGCACACCTAAAACACGTATTCGCAATACTTTTGGTTTCGAATTGGCTTACCCTAAAGGATTAAACAATATAACTGAAGATGAGAATTTCTTTTGGGCAACCAACAACTCAGGCGAGTCTCGACAAGATGTATCTATATTCTCTATTCCATATACTTCGGAAAGTGTTTTTGAGAAAGACTCTTTAATTGCAATTCGCAACCGCGTGTTGGGTGAGCATATAAAAGGATCATTCAACTCTCAAATGAGCACATCTAAAACAATTTCTCCTGAATACCGAAAACTAGAAATTGATGGCCTGTTTAGGGCTGAGCTTAGGGGCTTGTGGGAAATGACAACGGATATGATGGGAGGACCATTTGTGATGCAAGCTTTTGTGAATGAAAACACAAACAGAGTAATCTTTGTGGATGTGTTTGTGTATGCACCCGAAAAGAAAAAAAGAAATTTGATACGCAACCTTGAAGGAGCATTCTATACAATTAAAATTTCCGAAACGGAACAGTAATTTAAGATAGAAATAGCATCTAATTACAGAAGCTTCTTTTTATACACAATCTAATTAAATAAAATAACATATAGACTTATGTCAAATCTAGTAAAAGTTGGTATTACTCATGGCGACAGCAATGGGGTTGGATATGAAATTCTTTTGAAAGCATTTTCGGATAAACGTTTATCTGAAGTGCTTACACCTATTATATACGGATCATCGAAGGTGGCCTCGTATCACCGCAAAGTGTTAAATAGCAAGTCCATTCCATTTAACATGATTGAAAACTGCAATGAGGCTAAAGAAGGAAACATCAACTTTATAAATGTTGTAACACAAGATGTGAGAGTGGAACTGGGTAAAGCCAATGAAACTTCTGGCCAAGCCGCTTATGTTGCGCTTGAAGCAGCAGTAGCAGATATCAAAAACGCTGATATTGATGCTTTAGTTACATTGCCCATTAATAAAGATAGCATTCAGGGAGAAGGTTTTGACTTTTTTGGACATACAGAGTACTTGGAGAACAGAACTGGCGATAACAAGAAAAGCAAAGCGCTTATGATTCTTGTAAGTGGTGGTTTGCGAGTTGCATTAGTGACAACTCACTTGCCAATTGCAGAGGTTGCAGAGAAAATAACAACAGATTTGGTAATTGAGAAAATAAGATCGCTGAATGATAGCTTGAAACGCGATTTCTTTATCGACAATCCACGCATTGCTGTTTTGAGTCTCAATCCACATGCTGGCGAAAATGGTTTGATGGGTAAAGAAGAGCAAGAGATAATTACACCCGCTATTGATAAATGTTTAGAAAGAGGCGTGTTTTGTTCTGGCCCTTATGCTGCGGATGGTTTTTTTGGTAGCGAAAACTACAAGAAGTTTGACGCTGTGCTAGCAATGTATCACGACCAAGGTCTTGTACCTTTCAAAACTATTGCAATGGATACAGGTGTTAACTTCACAGCAGGCTTGCCAATTGTAAGAACATCTCCGGCTCATGGTACTGCTTATGATATAGCAGGCAAGAATGAGGCATCAGACGAGTCGTTTCGTCAAGCATTATATATGGCTGTAGACATTTATAGAAATAGAATTCAGTATGACGAGCCTCGCAAAGACCCTTTACGCAAAGCATTCTTTGAGCGTGGCAAAGATGATGAGAAATTGGATTTAAGTTAATAGTTAAGAATTAAAATTTAAAAGTTGTGGGTTAATTGTAGAGAACATTGCGCAAAAGAATTCTTTCAATGTCTGTAGGGGCTAATTGCATTTCCGCACGCTCCCGCACGATTCCTTCCGTGTGAGTTGATTTGGTAAAATCAAAATTGGAATCTATCTTGTAATTGACAATGAAGCACAGACCTGCCCTGTAAAATATCGATACTATTACATAGGGTGTAAAACCCCATAAAAGAAAAAACTCCTCCCATCAGAACCTCGAAGAGGTGACATCTTAACCCATAATATTCACGTTTTTAGCTTTACGTAGATGCTAGGCCTCGAACTCCGCCGATATAGGTCACTATTTCAAGGAGTTTGGAACAAAGCAGATGCGTGTATTTCGACAGGCTCAACAACCACACTTCGACAAGCTCAGTGACCGAAACGAACATAGCTCAAAAGTGGGTATCCACATCAAAGCAAAAATAATTAATATGTTACTGATTACAAGATAGATAATATGTATACATTTGAAGCGTGATGAATAATGCGGGTTAATTAATTGACAATAGACAATATGGCACAGGTAGGAGACACTGCTCCAGTGAAAGACATTTATCCGCAATCCGGAGGTACCTATAACAATTGAACAGATTTTTCAATATGCATTTAAAATGACAATCGAATTTGGCCATTCGGGGCTATTATATCTTCTCTTTTGCCTTAAAACCTTTGTGAGAGATCTTTCCTGAGCGGAGTTATTTTGCTTAGAGCATTAAGAAAACACAAATATTCATCAATAATAGACCGCCAACTCACTAGCAATCTGGCAGTATCAATATCACGAATATTAATAGTCAAAGTTATCAACATTAAGTATATTTAACGATGCGTTGTTTTAACTATACAACGTCTTATTGCCGTTCGTGCGCATTGTATAGCAATTTGACAGATTTTTCATTGCATTACCAATGACATAATTTCGCAATATGTTGTTATTTAATATAATTAAATTTTTATGTCAGGCTTTTAGCTCTCTCTCACTTCTATCTGACTGTTATCCAAGCCTTACAGCCTGGGCTGAATTATTTCAGCACTTCAGGCCTATCAACAACTTTTATTTTTTCACTTTTAACTGAAACGATGTTTCCCATTTCCTATTAATCATTATTTGTATTTATCCGTAACATCAGTGTAATCTGTGTGTGCATGCAATACGCCCATACAATGACTGCTGTACATTAATTCATTTTGCGAAGTAACACAGCAATAAAAAAGGCGTCACACAATTGTAACGCCTCTTTTCTCTTAACACTTAACTCAAAAGTTGTTTTTGAATTAAGAGTTCCCCATTAATAGTTACCCTTAATTATTCTCAGGACGTAACTTACGAACCACAGCTCCTGTTCTCCACATTTCGCTTTCGCGCAACTCTTTCAACTCTTTTTCTAAACCCTCGCGATAGTTGGGTTTTGAGTTGGTGTCGATAGAGCGCTGTGCTTCATTGCCAGAGGCAACTTCTTTGTAAAGCTTTTCGAAAACAGGTTTTGTTGCATCGTAAAAAGGTCCCATCCAGTCTAATGCACCTCGCTGAGCTGTTGTAGAGCAGTTGGCATACATCCAATCCATTCCATTTTCTGCAAATAGAGGCATTAGCGATTGTGTCAATTCTTCAACAGTTTCGTTGAATGCTTCAGAAGGTGTGTGTCCATTCTCGCGCAACACTTCGTATTGTGCAAGCATTAAACCTTGAATTGCTCCCATTAGTGTGCCACGCT
>CAZBVD010000137.1:0-5329 GCA_964495235.1 uncultured Dysgonomonadaceae bacterium
TAGCAAAGAAAAATGTGATTCATCAAAAGAAAGCAGATAACTTAAAATCTAAGTTGGCAGCTCATTTAAACTCTCTAGTTTAAAAGATAGGCAGCTTATTTTATATAAAGCATACAGCCGTACAGCAATGTACGGCTGTTTTTTTATGTCTATACTGTAGGTTTTTTTTTGATCATTTGTATTATTATGTGTTTTGATTATTTTTTTTCATTAAACACATTAAACATCATCAGCTTCATTACCTAGGCTCCGTAGATGCCGCCTATAAAGGGGTAAAACGAATGTGTTTTTCAACAATGGAACAATAAGTAAACACATAGTTTTGCAGGTGATCTTAAATTATGACTTAAAGGTTAAACCTTTCACACAAGATTGGAAAAAGAAGGGTTGAATTTCAAATTCCACAATGCAAGATTGGAAGAATATGGGATAAAAGTCGAATTCCACGATGCAAGATTGAAAGTATATGAGATAAAACTCAAATCCATCATGGCGGTTTTTGAATTACATGAGATGAAAGTCAAATCTAATCTTGCTGTTTTTGAGATATACAAGATAAATCCCAGATCCAATTAAGGTGTTTTTGAGTTATGAGAGATAAAAGTCAAAATCCATAGCAATGAATTTGAGTTCAATTTTATGTTTTTTTGTAGCTGTACACAAGATATTACACTGTTTCTATAGTTGTTTTCTATTGCAAAACCGTCAAGTTTTTAAATGTAAATGACCAAAGAATAAATTATAAGAAACTCTATTTACTGTGCTTTGTTGAGGTTGTCTTTTTGTGTAGAGGATAGTGTGTTTTTTTTATTTTAAATGATATATTAAGCTTGCTCTAAATTTATTATTGGGTTTTGTTTTGACTTGGATATACTATCTTTGTTGTTTAAATATAAATAAACTCCACAAATGATTAAACATGTTGTTCTTTTTAAACTAGCATCTTTTGCTGAAGGTAATACAAAGCACGAAAATGCACTTTATATAAAAGAGAAGTTAGAGGGTCTTGAAGCTTTGATTCCTGAGCTTCTAAAGATTAAGGTTGTATTGAATATACCTGAAGTGTCATTAAATAATTATGATTTAATGTTGATAGCTGAGTTCAATAGCCTACAAGATTTAGATATATATGCCAACCATCCAGAGCATATAAAGGTCGTTTCTTTTATTTCAAAAGTGAAAACTGAGCGTGCTGCCATCGATTATCAATAGAGATTTGTGGCTATCCTATTGGATTGTATATGTTGTGTTGCAAATCAACATAAAATAGCTTATTTAATGGGCAGGGTTCCATCTTTTGCATCTATGCAAAGCAAATGTTATGGGTAAAAGCGAGCTTATTCTTTTTTGTGTTTTTTATATCCCAATAATATAAAAAAAAGAAGAGTATTAGTGACAGCTTATGTTGGTGTTATCGCTAATTTTCACTATATTTGCTTGTTCTTTTTAAAGCAGAATTTAATTTATAAAAATCTTATATTCAATAAGATGTAATCTATATAAAAATGGTAGAAGAAGATAAAAAATTAGAAGATAACGGTTATTCGGCATCCAATATTCAAGTGTTGGAAGGTTTGGAAGCAGTTAGGAAACGTCCGGCAATGTATATTGGAGACACAGGTGAGAAAGGGCTCCATCATCTTGTTAATGAAGTTATAGATAACTCTATTGACGAAGCATTGGCAGGATATTGCTCGGTAATTGATTTGTATATAAACGAAGACGGCTCCATCTCTGTGAGAGACGATGGGCGTGGTATTCCAGTTGATTTTCACGAAAAAGAGGGCAAGTCAGCATTAGAAGTGGTGATGACTGTCTTGCACGCCGGAGGTAAGTTTGATAAAGGTACATATAAAGTGTCTGGAGGCTTACATGGTGTGGGAGTTTCGTGTGTTAATGCATTGTCAATTTATTTAAAAGCTGAGGTTCACCGAGATGGAAAAGTATATGTTCAAGAATACTCTAAAGGTGTACCAGCTGCTCCTGTAGCAGAGGTTGGTGCTACAGATGTTTCCGGAACTATTATTACTTTTAAACCAGATGATACAATATTCACAGTTTTAGAGTACCGTTACGACATATTGGCAACTCGCTTGCGCGAATTGGCATTCTTAAATTCTGGTATTACACTTAATATTACAGATAAAAGAGTTGTAAAAGAGGATGGGTCTTATAAATCAGAATCTTTTTACTCTGAAAAAGGACTTGAAGAGTTTGTAAAATATATAGATAGATCGAAAGAGTCACTTATTGATGATGCAATTCATATTGTAACAGAAAAAAATGGAATTCCTGTTGAAATTGCAATGACTTACAATACATCATACAACGAAAATGTATTTACCTATGTAAACAACATTAATACTATTGAGGGTGGAACTCACTTAACTGGTTTTAGAAGAGGTCTCTCAAGAACATTGAAGAAATATGCCGACGACTCTAAAATGTTGGAGCGCTTGAAAATTGAAGTGAGTGGTGATGACTTTAGAGAGGGTCTCACAGCAGTACTTTCTGTGAAAGTTCAAGAACCGCAATTTGAAGGACAAACCAAAACTAAGTTGGGTAATACCGAGGTGATGGGAGCAGTGGACCAGGCAACTGGTGAGGCATTAGGCTATTACTTAGAGGAGAATCCAAAGGAAGCAAGGATAATTGTAGAGAAAGTTATATTGGCTGCCACTGCTAGACATGCTGCACGTAAAGCGCGTGAAATGATTCAACGCAAATCTCCCCTTACTGGAGGTGGACTGCCCGGAAAACTAGCAGATTGCTCTAGTAAAGATCCTGCACTGAGCGAAGTGTTCATTGTGGAGGGAGACTCAGCTGGTGGAACAGCCAAACAAGGTCGCGATAGAGAGTTTCAAGCTATTCTTCCACTGCGTGGAAAGATATTAAATGTTGAGAAAGCTATGCCTCACAAAGTTCTTGAAAACGAGGAGATTAGAAATATTTATACAGCACTTGGTGTAACCATTGGAACTGAAGATGATACAAAAGAGTTGAATTTGGACAAACTGCGTTATCACAAAGTTATTATTATGACTGACGCGGACGTAGATGGTAGCCACATTGCCACATTGATTCTTACTTTCTTTTTCCGTCATATGCGTCCACTTATAGATAAAGGGTGTGTGTATGTAGCAACTCCTCCTTTATACTTAATGAAAAAAGGAAAAGTGGAAGAGTATTGCTGGAACGATGCTCAGCGCCAAGCTTTTATTCTTAAATATGCTGATGGCAATGAAAATGCTGTGCATACTCAACGATATAAAGGTTTGGGAGAGATGAATGCAGAGCAATTGTGGTCTACTACAATGAATCCCGAGCACAGAGCACTTCGTCAAGTTACTATTGAAAATAGTGCCGACGCTGATATGGTGTTCTCTATGTTGATGGGAGAAGAAGTTGCACCTCGCCGCGAGTTTATTGAAGAGAATGCTTCTTATGCAAACATTGATGCTTAATTATTAAGCTATACAATAGCTTTCTTTCAATGCTTCAGTATAATGTGTAAGTGAAACTTACTTGAAAAGCCAAAATAAAGTTATGATTTTTGTGTAGCATATATACATAAATAAGAAGTAATGAGAGGAGTTTTTCTTACTCTCATTATCTTCTTTAAAAAGAATATTAGATGAAACGACCACCCTTTTTAAAACTAAATGACAAAGTTGTTATTGTATCACCATCCGCGAATGTATCTGCTGAGTATGTAAGTAATGCAATGACTATACTTCAAGAATGGGGTTTAAAGGTACAAGTTTCTGAAAATGCTTTACGAGAAACTGGGCGTTTTAGTGGCTTTATTGAGCAAAGACTCTCTGATTTGCAAAGTGCCCTTGATGACCCTGAAGTTAAGCTTATATTTTGTTCTCGTGGTGGCTATGGTGCTGTTCACTTACTTGATAGACTTGATTTTACTGCTTTAAAGAGCAACCCTAAGTGGCTTGTTGGTTTTAGCGATATTACAGCACTGCACGCTGCACTTCAAAGTCATGGTATTATGTCTATTCATGGGCCCATGGCAAAGCACTTTTCTGACGAAGGTGCAGCTGATCTTTCTGTTCTTTACACAAAGGCAGCTGTTTCTGGCAAAGACCTTAATTATACAATTCCTGTAGAATATCCTCTCGTAAACAGATTGGGAAAAGCTACAGGAATTTTATTTGGTGGCAACTTGTCGGTATACACAAGCCTTCTAGGTTCTAAGTATAATAAGATTCCTCGAAATGGTATATTGTTTATAGAAGATATTGGTGAGGATCCTTATCGCATAGACCGTATGATATATCAATTGAAGATATCGGGAGTTTTCAATAAGATAAAGGGTCTTATTGTTGGTCGGTTTACAGAATACGAAGAAGATAATAGAATGTATGCAACCCTCTATGATTCTATATTATATGCTGTTAAAGAGTTCAGTTTTCCTATCTGTTTTGGTTTCCCTGTTGGACATACAAGGATAAACCTTCCCATGATAATGGGTGGTAAAGCTACGCTGACAATAAAAGAAGATACCGTTTTACTCAAACAACGTTACTAAATATAATTATGTCTTTAGAATTATTATTGCTGTTGGGCTCTGGGCTCTTTTTTATTAGTATGATTGTTGGAAAAGCTGGTCATAAGTTCGGGATACCTGTGCTGCTTCTTTTCCTTGCTGTGGGTATGGTTTTTGGTCAAGATGGTTTTGGCTTAGAATTTCAAAACATTCAAACTGCCCAAATAATTGGCACAGTTGCTTTAAGTATAATTCTTTTTTCGGGAGGACTGGATACTAAGTTTCTGGAAATAAAACCAATTATTTTGCCAGGTGTAATTTTAGCAACAGCTGGTGTGGTGCTTACAGCACTTTTCACTGGAATTTTTATTTGGCAGCTTTCAGGTGCACTAATTCCTTCTTTAGGAATTGGTTTAACAACAGCTCTTTTACTTGCATCTACCACTTCATCTACCGACTCAGCCTCTGTTTTTGGTATATTGCGTTCGCGAGGAACGATACTCAAAAATAATTTACGCCCAATGCTAGAGTTAGAGAGTGGTAGTAACGATCCTATGGCTTATATGCTCACAGTTACTCTTATCACAATTATTAATTCTGGTGGAATAAGTTTCTGGCATGTAGCATTAATGGTTGTAATTCAGTTGGTTGTGGGTGCTGTTGCGGGGTATTACTTAGGCCGATTGTCAGTTATTCTAATCAATAGAATAAGGCTTGACAATGGCGCTCTTTATCCTATACTTCTTTTTACATTGGGCATGTTTATTTTTTCTCTTACCTATTTTCTTAAAGGTAATGGATACTTAGCTATTTATATTGCAGGGCTTG
>CAZBVD010000138.1:0-5325 GCA_964495235.1 uncultured Dysgonomonadaceae bacterium
TTAGCTAAGTTATCAAGAAAACAGTCATCTGCAAGGTGAAATGTAGCATGCTTTCCCTCTTTGGTTAGTGGGGTGTGAAAGGTAATGATGTCAGCTTCTTGCTGAATGACGGCCAAGTCCACAAAACTGTCAGACTTTTCCACCTCTTGGCGAGGAGGGTCGTTGAGGAGAACTTTCATGCCCAATATTTGGCAAGCACGTGCTACCTTTTTGCCCACATTGCCCACACCTACAATACCTATTGTTTTATCTTTTAGCTGAAAGTTGTGCTTCTGCGCCATTCGCATTATAGATGCTGTTACATATTGCTCTACCGAGCTTGCATTGCAACCTGGAGCAGTGCGCCAAGCAATATTGTTTAGCTCACAATAATCAGTGTCGATATGGTCATATCCAATGGTTGCTGAGCAAATGAGTTTTACGTTTGATCCCTTTAGTATTTTCTCATCGAAATAAGTTACAGTACGAACAATCAACACATCGTTCTCTCTTACTGCTTCTTTTGTAAACTGATTGCCGGGCAAATACGATACTTCTCCAAATTGCTCTGCTACTCCTTGTAAGTAAGGAATATGTGCGTCTGCTAAAATCTTCATCTCTAATTGTCTATAGGAATGTCTGTATCTTATTCTTTATAAGGGTAATGGTTACAAGCTCTTAGTTAGCAAGTAATGCATCGGTCATGCCTTTAGCTGCTTTTCGTCCGTCACCCATAGCTAGAATTACAGTTGCACCACCTCGCACAATGTCTCCACCAGCATATATTTCCTCTTGTGCCGATTGCATTGTATCGCTATTTACTACAATAGTTCCCCAATCTGTAACTTCTAATCCTTCAAAAGTTGATGGGATAAGTGGATTAGGCGATACACCCACACTCACAATTACTTGGTCTACATCTACCCATACGGTATCGCCCTCTATAGCTATTGGACGGCGACGTCCCGATGCATCTGGTTCGCCCAACTCCATGCGTTGCAATAGCATTTTATTTACGCGGAAGTTTTCATCACCTTCATATTTCAATGGGTTGTGTAGGTTGTAGAACTCAATGCCTTCTTCTTTGGCATGGTGCACTTCTTCTAAACGTGCTGGCATCTCTTCTTCCGATCGTCTGTAAACAATCATAGCTCTTTCTGCACCCAATCTTTTTGCAGTTCTCACAGCATCCATAGCAGTATTTCCACCACCAATAACGGCTACTTTCTTACCCATCAACACCGGAGTATCGCTTTCTGGGTTGGCTGCATCCATTAGGTTAATGCGGGTCAAATACTCATTGCACGACATCACGCCATTTAGATTTTCGCCAGGTATGTGCATAAAGTGAGGCAAACCAGCACCACTTGCTACAAATATGCCTTTAAAGCCCATTTCTTTTAAATCTTCATGCGAAATAGTTTTTCCTATAATATGGTTGGTTTTGAATTTGACACCCATTTTTGCCAAAACTTCTATTTCCACATCTACAATGTAGTTCGGAAGTCTAAACTCAGGAATGCCATAGCGTAATACTCCACCTAGATCGTGTAGAGCTTCGAAAACAGTTACATCAAATCCGTTTTTCACCATATCTCCTGCAAATGATAGGCCCGCAGGGCCAGAGCCAATAACGGCTACCTTTATACCATTGCTAGCTGCTATTTCGGGAATAGCAATGTTACCACTTTCTCGCTCATAGTCGGCTGCAAATCTTTCGAGGTGACCAATAGCTACCGCTGGTTTGTTTAGCTTTTGCACATAAAAGCAGGTGCTTTCGCATTGGCGCTCTTGTGGACAAACACGTCCGCAAACTGCTGGCAGTGCACTAGTCTCTTTCAGTGTTTTTGCGGCATCTAAAAATTCTCCGCGCTCAATGTGTTTAATAAACTCAGGAATGTTTATCTCCACTGGACATCCTTCTATACATGTAGGGTTCACACAGTCAAGGCATCGTTGGGCTTCAGCCACAGCTTGCTCTTGGGTTAAGCCCAAGTTTACTTCTTGGTAGTTTCGGCTTCTCACTTCAGGGTCAATCGAAGCCATTGTCACACGTGTCATTTGTGTGCGGTCTTTGTTTCTTATAGCTTTTCGTAAATCTTCGCGCCATGGAGCGGAGCGTTTTGCTTTTAAATATTCTTTTGAAGACATATTATTATAGTCGTAAGTTAATATGTAAAGGGTAGGAGTTCTAGAGAGTTATGGATAATGCATTGTTTTTTTGCATTACTCTATCTCTTATTTCCAGTCCTCTCGTTTTTAATTATTATGATGTAGTCTTTATCAAGAAAAAACAAAGACAAGTCTTTACAATTGCTTGTCTCTTGTTTCTTGTCTCTAGTTGTAGGCTTTTAAGCGCATTAGCATCTCGTCAAAATCTACTTGATGTGCATCAAACTCAGGTCCATCTACACATACAAACTTGGTTTTGCCACCCACAGTCACTCTGCATGCTCCACACATGCCAGTGCCGTCTACCATAATAGTATTGAGCGATGCTAGTGTGGGAATTTCGTATTTCTTTGTTAGTAAAGAAACAAACTTCATCATTACTGCCGGGCCAATTGTGAGGCAAAGGTCCACTTTTTCTCTTTTAATCACTCTTTCTATTCCTTCAGTAATCAATCCTTTTTCGCCATATGAGCCATCGTCTGTCATAACTATAACCTCATTAGCAAATTCTTTCACTTGGTCTTCTAATATTACCAAGTCTTTTGAACGTGCAGCCAATACTGCAATCACTTTGTTGCCGGCTTTGCTCATGGCCTCTATAATTGGAAGCATGGGAGCAATACCCACACCACCTCCAGCACATATAACTGTGCCAAACTTATCGATGTGTGTTGCTTTGCCAAGTGGGCCTACTAGATCGGTAATGTAATCACCTACTTCAAGCTCGCCAACTTTTTGTGACGATTTTCCTACCAATTGTATAACTAGTGTAATTGTGCCTCGCTTAGTGTCTGAAGAGGCAATGGTATATGGAATACGTTCGCCCTTTTTGCCCACACGCACAATTACAAAATGACCAGCTCGTCTGCTCTTTGCAATAAAAGGAGCTTCAACTTCTAGTTTAACAATCTTTTCTGATAGGTATTCTTTCCCTACAATTTTATTCATAGATGTGTGGTTTCTTTTAAAAATGAGACTTTTATTAGTTTGCAAATCTAGCTAAAATATGCCGATTTGAAAGTTTATATTCTGCAAATTGTTTGAGCCTTATTGTCAAACTTGTTTAATATGGTGTAGATAATGCTCAGATGACATGTTTTATTTCGATTGTTAAGAATTGAACTATGATTATTAGTACTGATTTATTCTTTTTGCTTGGCATTGTAAATAATAACATTGGTGTAAATAATATGATAGAAGCAATTGTTATTACTCCCGTAAAAGATTCGCTAGAAACAACTAAGCAAACAGTCGAGAAGGCTAGAGTTCCAAAACTATTTGCTAAAAGCTGCAGAGGTGATTCATCTTCCACACTCTAGCAGACCTTGGAAGTATTTGAAGTATACAAACCCTTTGTTGTACTATTTAAAAAAAAGATGTTTTTAAGAAGAGATAAGATATAGGTAATACTTTACTCTGTTTTGTTTCCGTGTTTTTTAAGGGGTAACTAATGAGATGAAGGTGTCAAGTTGTATTGATAATCGCAAAATGCTGCTATTTCTGATTGATGAGTAATGAATAGAACGGTGCGGTGGCCAATTTCTTGTTTTAAGTTTTTCAAAAATAAATACTCTGTTTCGTTATCTAGTGCAGAGGTTGCTTCGTCTAGTAATAGAATTTTTCCAGGGCGCAAGAGTGATCGAGCAATGGCAACTCGTTGCGCTTGTCCTTCGGATAATCCTGCCCCATTTTCACCCAAAATAGTGTCTAGTCCATTGGGTAAGTCAAATACAAATTTAGCCGAGGCTATGTGCAACACCCGAGAAAGCTCCTCATCATCTGCATCTTCATTTCCTAAGAGAAGATTTTCACGAATACTACCACTAAATAGAGACCCCCCTTGCGGTACATAAACAAAATTTGAGCGGGTGCTCTCTGAAACTGTAACAGATTGAGTCTCATCTTCTATAACAATGCTTCCCGAGTCTGGTTTTATTAGTGCCAATAGTAAGCGTAGCAAAGTTGTTTTCCCTACCCCTGTTTCGCCCATTAATGCTACCATTGTTCCTGGTTTTACTGTCATGGAGAAGTCAGATAATACTGGTTTTGCTTCAGCAGAATAGGCAAAGGATAGATTTTTAATTTTAAGCGTTACATTTCCTTCAAGAAGAGTTTTCGTTTTGTTCTCTTCTAATTTAAAATCTGTTAGAAATATCAGTCGCTCTACAGCTGTTTTAGCTGCTACTATGGAAGGGAGTAATCTTATTAAATTAAATATTGGACGTTGTATTCGGTTTACTAGTTGCAGATAAGCGGTAACCATACCAAATGTTACAGTTTTACTTGCTAGGCCATATGTGCTCCATAAAAAAGCAGTTATATAGCCACCATTGAAAGTAATTCCCATCATTAGATTGGCAAAAATGGAGACATTGGTTCTTTTATGTACACTTCTGTGCAGTTTAGATTGCAGCTTGTCTAAGCGTTTCAACTCATTCTCTTGTCTCTCGAAGGTGCGAATAACAACTTGATTTAGTAAACTTTCTCCCACCATAGAGGTTATCATGCTTTCGCTCTCTTTTACTTCGAGCGTATATTTTCGCATGTATGTATAGTAGCGTTTGCTAAGCAGGGCAAGGAGTGGCATGCCTACACCCAGAATAATAGCTAGCATTGGGTCTAAGATGTATAAAAAAACTACAGCTCCGGCAAATTGTGTTGCAGCAGTTATTGTTAAAGGAAGTGCAGTGACTATTACATTTATTACATCGTCTGTGTCTTTGATAATACGTGTAATCATATCTCCGCTATGCATTGATGATAAATCTTGCCAGCGGGTGTAAAGAAGGTGTGAGAATACATTGTGTCGTATGGAATTGGCCATGCGAACTTCAGTCATTCTGCGTAAACGAATATCTAACAATCGGAAAAGAATTTGAAGAACTACCAATACTATTAAGAGGATGGCATAATAAAACAGTTTTCCCTTAACTCCCTGAGTGGCTATATCAATAATTATTTTTGAGTACCATACAAAGGCTAATGAAAAGGCTACCTCTGCCAATCCAATTAGTATAATCACTCCAATGCGGGTTCTGTAACCTTTGGATGTATATCTCAAAAACTCAAGCGAAGCTTTCATTCAAATTTTATTTGTAAAACCCAATTGTTAGTGTCTTAATAAATAGTATTCTGCTGTGTTCTAACATTTATCTATCAATGTGCGTATGATTG
>CAZBVD010000139.1:0-5311 GCA_964495235.1 uncultured Dysgonomonadaceae bacterium
AATTTCGCTTGGTGAAGAAAAAGCTTGTTTACTGCAATCTGTTCGGGTATAAAGCAGTATGGGTCTCCATCAATGCGAGTGTTGTTCAAGAGCATTTCGCGACGTGCTTCTTCCACCTCCGATTTGTAAATAGCTTCATCACCCACTACCCACACAATCTCTTCAACAATATTATTTTGTGAGTATATATGCTGACATCCAATGAGAGCAAGAAATAGAATAAAAATTTTCGTAGAAACCTTCATAGTATGTTATATGTTTTTAAAATAATCCAATGTAAAAGTAGCTATAATCATATAGTAGCCAATCAAGTTCGCTGTTAAAAGTAGTTATAACCCCACTGAAACACCGAAACGCCTATTTTATTGTAGGTTATAAACATGTAGAGACACATATGTTATGTGCCTCTACTCAGTTTAGTCTGATCTCTCTTTATAATTTACATAGATTCTAGAAGAGTGCTTCTAAGAAAGCAGCCTTCATGTTTTAGATATGTAAAAGATAGCTTTCAAAAACAAGAGCAGTGCTCTACTTTATTTTTAAATGATACACTAAATGCTCATTTTAAATCCTGCAAAAATACTGCGAGGAGCACCAGGTCCGTAAATATAGGATGAGGCGCGTCCTGCACCTGTGTCGAAATCATCTTGGTAAGCATTGAAGATGTTTTGTACACCAGCATTTAATTCGAGTTGTGTATTTTTAAAAATTTCTAGTTTATATGAGAGCTTTGTGTTCAATTCAAAAAATGTGGGTGATTCTTCGGTAATGTTTACTTTAGAGAATCTGTCAACACCTTCTACACCTTCTCCTGCTTCATGAGGAACCAGCATTTTACCTGTATAATTACCCGACAGCGACACTGCAAATTTCTTTGTGGGTGTATATGTTGCAACAAAATAAGCATAAGTGTTTGGTGTGCGCATCATCTCTCTTGTCGATTCTACTTTGTCGAGCTCTTTTTCTTCTTCGTCTTCAGGTTCCCACCATTTTCTCGCAGAAGAGTACAAACTTCTTTGAAAAGTTGCACCTAGTTGCAAACTCAACCATGACGAGAAATCTAGACGCCCCTCTAAGTTTATACCATAAACTTTTGCACCATCATCGGCATTTTCAACAATAATTTCATTTCCTTTTCTCACCCCAACAAAAGGGTTTTCAAGATGTGTATAAAACCCTTCTAGAAGAAGGTTTAAGTTGACACTTTCTATCTGGTGATACATGTCTATAGATCCACTGATGCTTCTTGATTGCTCTGCATCTAAATCTTCTGAAAGGCTTCTCACTATTTGCTCTCCGCCTGCAATATCCACATGCAAATCTTCGTCAAATAGTTGTGGAGCTCTAAATCCTTTGCTATAGCTAATTCTAAAGTTCATGTTTTCGTTGGGGTTATATCTTATATTCCCTCTTGGACTAAAGATTAGATTATCAACTAGGTTGTTTTTGTCCAATCGTCCACCAATAAGAAAACTCCATTGATTGTTTATCCATTCGTTTTGAGCAAAGGCAGTAGCAGTTTTAGATCTTTGTCTAATAGATTCTGTTCTATAACCACTCACATCGTCTAGTTCGCTACCAAGATATTCCAAGCCTCCAGTCAAACTGGCGGGCATGAATAATAAATGGTTAAACTTATGACTGTATTGCGCTCCAATTTGATAGTTAAGCTCGTTTGATAGTCCATAAGACATTAATCGAGCGTTGTTGTTTTCTATTTGGGCGTTTATATCGTCCATCTCTTCTTGGCTCATTCCTGGTTTCAATTCTGGTAACATATCTGTTGTGGGATCACCACCACCATAATAGCTTTTTCTATCAGTATGTTGGGCAGATCCGTATACGCTGAACTTGTTTTTTCCATCGGAAGAGGACTGATCATATTTCAGTCCTCCTCCGTTAATGTAATGTTCGGCCTGCTCCGTAATGTATGCTTCGTGCGCAGGGCGATCCAGTCGGTCACCACCTCTTCTGAATTCATGCATATTGTGATACTCAAGTGTAATTCTTGAATAGTCTCCAGTTTTGAGGAATGATCTGAAGCCCATTGAGCGATTCTTCATGGTAGGTAACTCTGTAAATCCATCATCGTCGTGGTCATATCCATCTTTGGCCCTGTGTTGTCCATATACCATCATGCCAGCCTTGCGATTGTTGGTAAGCATAGATACGTTAAACGAGGTGTTGTTCTCGAATGCTCCCGATGAGTTGAAATTGGCAATTGTATGAGAAAATTCAGCAGAGTTCTTCAAAGGTTCTTTAGTGATTATGTTAATGGTTCCACCAATTGCTGACGAACCCATCAGAGCAGAACCCCCACCACGTATTACTTCTACCTTTTCTATCATGTTTGTTGGAATTTGCTCTAGACCATATACACCACCTAGCGATCCAACTATGGGGCGTGAGTCTATAAGTATTTGAGAGTAGGGCCCATCAAGGCCATTTATTCTCACTTGGTTAAATCCACAGTTCTGACAATTGTTTTCTACACGTAGTCCAGGTTGAAATTTTAGTCCCTCGGATAGGTTGTTAGAGTTAGTTGCATCAAATGTTTTCATATCTAGAACGCTCACTAGCGATGGAGATAATCTGCGTATATTGCCATTTCTATCAGCAGAAATAACCACATCTTCAAAATAGATGGAGCTCTCCTCCATGTCGAAATTCAATTCAATTGTAACGTCTTTTTGGGTAACTATTTTTTGTTCTATGGTTTTGTAACCCATCATTTTCACCTCTAAAATATACTCTCCTAACGGAAGATTCTTAAAGTAGTAATGCCCAGTTTCGTCTGTGGCAGTGCCAATATTAGTTCCTTTTATATGGAGTGTAACATAAGGGAGATGATCTTGGGTGGTTTTGTCTAAAACATGGCCGAAAATGTTTGCATCAGGGCCTTTGGCCTCTTCAGCATGTGTATATGTTATAGTAAGGCATAGCAATGCCAATAGTATATATATGGGTTTCATTATTTGTGTAAATGATAATATAAGAAATGTGTGTCAACGGTGATTCATTAAAAACCGGAATCAGCTTTGCACATTATAAAAATTGGAATATCTAGGTTGGGAAGTATAAGTTTCGAATTGAAAATTTATACTATGAGTAAAAAGGCGGTGCACGTAGTAGATTGCTATTGACCTTTTGTATAAAGTGTATTGTGTCTTCGTAAGAATAGTTGTGATGAACTAAATACTGAAGAGGACTATTAATATCAATATAAGGAACAATAGCAGTAGTTGAATGACTATGAGTATGAAGCTCAATAGCTACAATTTCTTTTGTAGTATGTTCGTGAGTTGTATTCTCACCTTTATCAAATGGATGTGAGTGAACTACAAATGAATTTTTTTCTAAGTGACTATGGATAAATAAAGCTTTCCCGTTTATAAATAATATAAACAGTAAAGGTAAAAACCACTTTAGGGGTTGAATAAAAACCTTTTTTATCATAGCTTGTGCAAAGCTATATCTTTTTAGTGCAACAGCAACGAATGTATTAAATAATTCAGGTGTAAATATTTAAATATTGTTATTCAGGCTGTTTTTTTAACAAAACAGCTGTAAGTAGGAATAATAGAAAACCATAACCGCTGCTTTTATTAATTACTTATTTTTACGGGGTGTTCTTAATATTTGCACTACTTTTGCAGTTATTATAAAAAGAACTATATAATATAGTGACTTGTTATACTGCTTAGAAAGTAAGAAGCTTTAATACTAAAATGGATATACAAGAAATAATAGAGAAATATTACACTAAAGGGACAAAGCTCTACGACATATATATGTCGCATGCTATAGATGTAACAAATAAAGCGCTAACAATTACGAGGAAACATCCAGAGTTAGCTGTTGATGTCAAATTTCTGGAAGAGGCCGCTATGCTTCACGATATTGGTATCTTTATGACCCATGCTCCGCATATATACTGCAAAGGAGAGTATCGTTACATTTGTCATGGCTATTTAGGAAGCGATTTGCTCAAAAGTGAGGGGTTTCCTAAACATGGTCTTGTTTGTGAAAGACATACAGGCACTGGATTGAGTCTGGAAATTATTCTGAAACGTAAACTCCCCATACCCCACCGCGATATGAGACCCCAGTCTTTGGAAGAGAAAATAATTTGCTTTTCAGATAAGTTTTTTTCAAAATCGAAACCAGGAAAAGAGAAGTCTGTCAAAAAAATAAGAAAGCGACTAGGCAAACATGGTAAGCATCAGATTGAACAATTTGATGAGTGGTGCGAAATGTTTTTGTAGATAAGATCAACTTTATTGTAAAACAAACATTCTTTGGCAAAGATTTTGCAATACACTATAAGGTTATCAATGAAATAATAAGAGTCAATGCAATATAATTGACCCAATGTTCTGTAAACTATTCTATGCAACATGCATGCATAGGTTAAATATATAACTATGAAACGAAATAATAAGAATAAAAACTACTCTGAAGATATACCTAAAGAGGACAATATGACACAAAGCCAAGACGCTTTGGAGCAAGACAATAACATGAGCGACAATTTGTCAGGGAAAGAAGACCTTTTGACCGATGAGGAAACTGATGAGGAGAAATCTCTGGAAGAAAAGTATGACGAGTTGAATAATAGCTATCTACGTCTTCACGCCGAGTATGATAATTATCGCAAGCGTACCCTGAAAGAGAAGATGGAAATTATTAAATCAGGAGGCGAGAAAGTGCTTACTGAGATGATTCCATTAATAGATGATTTTGAGCGAGCGCTTGATACTGTTCAAAATGCAGATGACAAAGCTGCAATAATTGAGGGGTTAGAGTTGATCTACTCTAAATTCGTTAGCTTCATCAACCAGCAAGGAGTAAAAGAGATAGAAGCTATAGGTGAGCCTTTCGATGCTGATAAGTTTGAGGCTGTAACAACTATTCCTGCTCAAGACGATTCTCAAAAGAATATGGTAGTAGATTGCATTCAAAAAGGATATATACTAAACGAAAAAGTAATTCGTTTTCCAAAAGTAATTGTAGGTAAATAAGATGTCAAGCAAAAGAGATTATTACGAAGTTTTAGGCATTGCCAAGAATGCAACTGCTGATGAGATAAAGAAAGCTTATAGAAAAAAAGCTATTAAATATCATCCAGACAGAAACGCGGGAGACAAAGAGTCAGAGGAAAAGTTTAAAGAGGCTGCTGAGGCTTATGAAGTCTTGAGAGATGAAAACAAACGTGCTAGATATGACCAGTTTGGTCATGCTGGTATGGGTGGTGCCGCAGGCGGAGGCTTTGGTGGCGGTATGTCTATGGACGATATCTTCTCTCAGTTTG
>CAZBVD010000140.1:0-5305 GCA_964495235.1 uncultured Dysgonomonadaceae bacterium
TCAGCGCAAAGCTTAAACAGGTAGAAGCCTTTTGTATAAATTCTATCATATCGCTCTTTGCCGAAAAGCTGCAAGCAATGCAACCAAAATACAAGGGCAATGCAAGCAAAACACCACAGCATTGCGTTCGCATTGTTCTTCACCACCATCTTGCATCTTCCTTATCAAAAAAACAACAATAAGGGTTTTATAGCTAACACACACATGCGTTGAATGCGTAGCGATCAACGTAGATACATTAGTATCTACAATACTATTTACTTTCCTTTCTTTTCTTTTCCTTTCCTTTCCTTTCCTTTGCATTAGGGTGGCTATAGCCCCCCTAATAGCCCCCCTATACTGCTCACCGTTTTCTCCCTTTACTGTACAAAGAAAGTAGCAAATTGAATAATTTAATATTTGCAAAATAGAGGGGTAATGGTTATCTTTACATCATAATATTTAACACAATTAACACACATGTCTGAAGACCATAAAAAACAGCTCCAGCAACAGCTTTGGAACATAGCCAACACCCTGAGGGGCAAGATGGATTCCGATGAATTTAGAGATTATATACTGGGATTTATTTTCTATAAATACCTGGCCGAAAAGATGGAATTGTATGCCAACGATATTATGCAACCCGATGGTATAAAATACAAAGAAATAGACGAAAACTCAGAAAAAGGAAAACTATACATAGCGGCCATTCGCGAAGAGGCTTTGGAGAAGCTAGGCTATTTCTTAAAACCATCTGAATTGTTCTCAGAAGTGGCACGAAGAGGGAACAACAAAGAAGTATCGCTCAACGATATTGCACAAGCTGCCGACCCATGAAGAGCTGACACACAAAATTATTGGCTGTGCTATGGAGGTACACAAGCATTTAGGCAATGGATTTCAGGAAGTAGTATATCAGAGGGCATTGGCTCACGAGATGGACATCAACAACATCAACTTTGAGCGTGAAAAAGAGACGCCATTGCAATATAAAGGATTTGATGTGGGTACACGACGAGTTGATTTTTTTGTGGAAGATAAAATAATGGTAGAGATTAAAGCCATCGTTAACCTTGAAGATATGCATTTAGCACAAGCAATGAATTATGTAGAGACATATAAAATGGAAATAGGATTGCTAATCAACTTTGGCTCAAGGAAAATGCAGTTTAAAAGAGTGCACAATAATAAACTTCTGAACCATAATGTCTGAACTATGATTAAAGGATTGCATGATGGCCATGATATGTAGTGTAGTTAGATATAATCAAAGATAAACTTAATATAAAATATTTCACACTTAAAAAAACTGTTATGAGAAAAATTAATTTAATAGTAATTGCCTTGATGGCAGTAGTGATAGGATTATCCTCTTGCACAAAAAGGGTGAAAGACCCTGACAAGATTGGACTTCAGGTATTTGAAATTCTAAAAAACTTTGACTCTTTAGGACGAATGGAGTATGGAAAGAATTTCATTACATTTGAAGAGTTCCATGCTATTGGCAGCAATAAGAGTTTAAAAATAGAAGAAGAAGTACGAAATAATATTAGTTCCTTAACCAAAGAAGACTGGAAAGAAAAGGAGGATGAGGTTTCTGAAAACTATCGCGAAATTTTTGAGTTAGGTGATGATAATGATATTACCTGGAGTAATATTGAGTACATGGATTTTAGTTATAACCTTAGAAATGAACCACTAAAGACGGTTGAGGGACTGCTTATATTTTGGCATAGAACCGAGGAGTATAAAATAGAAACCACGTCAGTTTGGAACGGTAATGAATATCTACTTGTAGATATTGAACTATACTAATTACGCCAGCTTTCCCGCTCGCGACGATTTCCGAATAGGCCCGCCCCACCTGCCCTATGAAATCTGCATTGTTATTTCATTGGGGTGAAATCAGCATTATTATTTCATCGGGGTGAAATCGGAATTTATATTTCATTGGAGGTGTGTTGCGAATGCAGAAAGAAACAACAGTGAAAGGAGCAGTTTTCCTACGCGATACACGCATTACAAATGCTCGCGAGCCGCAGAGTAGAAGCATTGCAAAATGTGGGATAAGAGATACAATTAAATAATGACAAGCGTGATACAAAAGTATTTAACTAATAAAAATGATAATGATAGATGAATTAATTTTTAGTAGTGTAATTGATTTAAGCAATAAGCTTGTTGAGCAAGAGTTTAGTAATCAGAAAGACTCATTAAATAAAACAATAGCCTTTTTAAATAGGTTTGATGTAATATATAGAAAAGAGAAAAGAAGAATACCCTACCAAATAAATATTATTGATGAGCTAAGAGCAAATGAAAACTCACATAGTAGAATCTTGGCAATGCTTTTACGGCATAAAGAGCTTGATGGTGGTGGTAATATGATTTTAAAGAGTTTTATTGATTATATAATTGATAAAAACAATGATAAAATAGACTTTCTTGAAATAAAGAATAAGATAATGAATCCACAAATAACTGTAGAGGAAAGCAGGATTGATATGTGGATAAGAGAGAGGAAAAAATATGCAGTTATAATTGAAAATAAAATTTATGATGCAATAGATCAAGATAGGCAATTGGAAAGGTACATTAACATAACAAAGGCTGAGGGATATAAAGAGGAAAATATCTATGTGTTGTATATGCCTCCAACTTATGGAAAAGAACCCGAAGAAAATTCGTGGGGAATTTATAAAGAATCTGATATACGCCAGAAAAGATACTTAAAACTATCTTTTAGAGATGATATATTGCCATGGTTGAAAACTTATGTTTTACCAAATACAAGGGTGAAGGACAAGTTGCTATTATCTTCATTAGAACAGTATATTGACTACTTAGAGGGGAAGTTTAGTTTACGAACAGTTAATAATAAAATGAATATGAAATTACAAGAGTTTATAAAAGAGGAGCTTAAAATAACAAAAGCTGAACCTGAAATAGCACTTACAGCAGTATTGAAAAAGGAAAATGAGGTTAGAAATGCAATGAATCAGTTAAACCAATTAAGAGATTCAGTAATTCTAGATTGCTTTCAAAAATGGGAAAAGGGTTTAAGAGATAATTATCCCAATTTAAAAATAATAGGTAATTCCTCTAAGCTTGACAGGATTACAAGAATTGGCGTGAAAATAAATGATGGTGAAGGTAGCTTCTCGTTGCAAATAGAGTATCATTCTAATGATAATAAGATACTTTATGGAGTCGCAAGAAATCACAAGAAAGATAACAAATTTGATTTCAGTGAAATTATCGATGATTTAAACTTTAAGACCAATGACTGGTGGTATGGTTGCGGGTATACTTCATTTGAAAATGCTTATAGAAGATTGACAAATTTGATTGATAAAGTGGTAAATAAAAAAGAATATAGAGTAATATATATTTCTGAAAACGGAAATGCTTAATTCTTTGCCTCTCTGCCCTCGACACCAAAATAGCAGGGACAACGGAGCAACTGGAGCAAACGAAGAAATGGAAGAAGGGGTTGTTGCAGAGGATGTTTGTGTGAATTTCTGAACCATGATGAAAGCATTAAAAATGAAGGGAGCTTGGCTGATTGCGAAGAGACGCCCGTGTAGGGCGTCTGTACAGGTAGAGCTATTTAGCATTGCTACTACAATTGTACAATCTTGAGATTGTGCAGGTTGCTATATTTAGCCCCTTGCGAGCGGCAGTGTAAAGATCAATATAATCAAAGGAATCAGGCGCATCAAGGTTCAGACAGTTATATTGAAGCAAAAGGAAATGAATAAATAAGAATCCGTTTCTCTATCAGAATTAATTGAAATTTAATAACAATAAACAAAACATTATGCGAGGATTTGATATTAGGGATGTGTTTTTATCGGTAGCAAACTATTTTTCTTCCAAAGAAAAGAATTGTATTGAACTGACATTTGAAGAGGGGGAAAAGCTATTTAAGAATCCCTTTAATATGGTAACTATCAACTCGGAAGGTGAAACAGATGGCATATTGATTTTGCATTATGATGAACTGCTTGAGGAGTTGGAAGAGAATGGTCTTCCGCTAAGGCCAAATCTGAATATTCAAAATACATGGATCTGTTTAAGTAAAGAGATGCTAGAAGTCTGTTTGCCAAAGCTTGATAAACATACAGGTGTGCTTGTTTACAAAAGGGTTTCAAGACGCGAGTATGCTGTGATAGAAGCACGCAAAGCTACAAAGCTACATAACAATTTATACTCAGCAGCAACTCTATTTGACTTGCTGAATATACAAGCAAAAAATTATTGGTGGTATAAAAATCATGTTCGAACTGTTGATGATGCCTTAAAAAAAATTGGGTAAAACAATTAAAAAAACAAAGATGTGAAAAATCCTTGGATAGAGTTTGTTGAAAATATAGATGATAGTAGTTATATCTTAGAGCAGGAAAAAGAGATAATTGAGAAGTTTAATAGTAGAACGGATGAAAGATACAAAATTCACACCAAAATTATGCCTGCTCCATTTATGGGTAATGTTTTGGAGTCACCAATTGTTTTATTGACGTTAAATCCAGGTTACGATGAGAAAGAGGCCGAAAAGGAGTATTACGAAAGATTTAAGTCGTATTGGATAAATGAAATCCAACATATACCTTCTGTTGCAGAATTGCCACTTTTCTGTCTAGATGAAGAGTATATAGAGTATTCTGACTATTGGTTTAAGAAGCTGAAGCCTTTAATCACCGTTACAAGTAAAGAAAAAGTTGCTAAAAATATTTCTGTAATACAGTATTTCCCCTATCACTCAAAGAAATACAAAAAAATGCCGAAAAAAATTTTAGATGGCTATTTAAAATCTCAGGAATACAACTTTAATTTGGTTAGAAAAGCTATTGACCGGCAGGCTCTAATAATTGTGTTGAGGAGTAAAAAACTGTGGTTTGAAGCTGTTCCACAATTAGATAATAAGAAAACTCATTTTACTCGAAGCTATCAGAATCCAATTCTTTCTAAAAACAACTTGCTGGAAACTTTTGACGATGTGGTATCTATTTTGAATAAAAATACTTAGAGCAGAAGTTTGAACTTTTCGAAAATATCGAATAGTTCAAACTGATGGTACTCGCAAGTGATTAGTGTAAAAAATGAACATACAACTAAACATTTAGCTAATAAAGGAAAACCAAGAGGTAGTAGCAACATTCTACTTGCTCGCGCCGATTTCCAAATCGGCCTGCTCTATGGAATAAAATCAGGGATTTTAATGCAGAGCATTATTCCATTGGGGTGAATGTTGCAAAGCAAAAATTGACACACAGGATGACACTCATGCAACCGATAATCACAGATAAAACAATTGTACACC
>CAZBVD010000141.1:0-5297 GCA_964495235.1 uncultured Dysgonomonadaceae bacterium
CTTTTGATTGAAGCATAGGTTATATATTTAAAATATCTTTATAAACTGAACAAAAATAGTCAAACTATTTTTGTTAGCAAACATTTTAATTATGTTTGTTGTTTAATACATATAGCTTTTAGGAAGTCTTCTATAAAGTTGCCAATTGAACCTTTCAATATAGTAGTTTATGAAAATTGAGTACTACTAATACTTTTAACATATTGAGTGAAAAAACAGAGACTTCTACTGCTCGTGAACAACGCAAATATTATTCAACTTATTAAACAATGTGTGGAAAAACGAATTTTAATAATATATATATGAGAAATCTTAAATTGTTTTTATACTTACTTTCAGGAGCTTTTTTCTTGATTGGTTGCGCTGGAATTAAAACAATAACCATACAAACGCAAGAGCCTGCACAGGTTATTTTGCCATCTTCTATAAAAAAACTATTGGTAGTTGACAATGTAGTGAGTCAGCCGGACGACATTGGTCATTTAAAAAAGAAGCTGGGTAGATCACAAGCAGAAAAGGTATCGGTAAAAACAGACAGTTTATCTATCATATATACAGAAGCGCTCACTCAGTTTTTAAACGAAGAGGGTTTCTTTGAAATGGTAATGCTACACAACAAACCCTTGAGAAACGACAGCGAGTACTGGAGCGAAAAGGGAATTACACCAGAAAAGATGCAAGAGTTAAAAAAAGCAACTGGTGCAGATGCAATAGTATCACTTGACAAGCTATTGATTTCAAGTGATTGGGAAGATCTATTTATGCAAGAGGGGTACCCATATGCTAAAGTAAACGGTAAAATAAGCTCTACAATTCGTGTTTACCTACCCACATTAGAAGGACAGATTCCGACAGTACACTATACAGACAGTTTATATTGGGAAGGTTTTGATATTTCTGAAGATGGTTTTGCTTATGCTGAATTTGTTGTTCCTCATGCTGAAATTGCCCTTAAAGAGTTGGCAATATATGCAGCCGACAAAATGACTTATGTGCTAACACCACATTGGATTACTCAAGAGCGCTGGTACTACACTCTTCCATCGTCTACCACACGCGAAGCTAGCGCTTTTGCCGACCAAGCTAAATGGGCTGAAGCAATAGCAAAATGGAATAGTTTTTACAACTCTACTAAAAACAAGACCGAAAAAGCAAAAACAGCTAGTAATATTGCAATGGGATACGAAATGCTTGACGACATAGAAACTGCACATGAATGGGTGCTTATTTCTGAAAAACTGTTTATTGAATCTACATCGCCCAGCTCATTAGAGAGAAGACGAATAGCAATTTACAAAACAGAATTAGAGAGAAGATTAGATAACTCCAACAAACTAAATATGCAAATAGACTAAAAAAAACATCGCAACAACACTTACATCTAATTACACGAATAAGAAAGAATGACACTTCTTTACTTATTAAACTATATACTAAACCTATAATTACCTATTTGATAGGTAATATTTACTAGATTTTTTGAAATAAAAACATTTTAAAGTGTGTGGTTTTAAAAAATGATGTATCTTTGTATTTGAATAAGCTTCTAAAATGAAAGCAAGCTTTGCTTTTATTAGTTATATTCAAATTCAAACAAAACTTTTTAGAAAACAATTTAGGTGATTATATACCCATAATTAGTTTTTCAAAAAAAATCAAATTTACTACATTACTCTCTTTTTTGAAAACAGTTTTTATTAAAGTAAAAACTCATGCTTTCAAACCTGGAAAAGCTAATAATTAATCTTTGATGATTCAAAATGATTAATAAAACAATTCTTTTTTTTGAAATTGCTAATTATCACATATTCATATTACTCCCAACTAAAATTTAAAACATACTTGATCTTTGTATCAACTAACTAATTATCATAAAATAAAATGATTTATAATATCATCGAGCTTAATGAAAAGCTTACAACTGAACTACGCGTGTTGGCTAGATCAATGGGTATTCGCAGACCGGATGCCTACAAAAAAGAAGAATTAATCTATAAAATTCTTGATGAGCAAGCTATTGCCGAAGCCGGAACACTAAAGAATAAGCCAAAAGTATCTGACAGAAAAGACAACGACAGATCAAAACCTGCCGCTAATAAAAAAGCAGACACACCTAATAGAAATGATGAGCAAAAAAATAAACAAAAAAATGCTCATCAAAAACAAAACAACAGCAAGCCAGCTGACACCGCTAAGGTAGATAACAAACAGGCAAAAAATAAGGATGAGCAAAAACCTAAAACTCATCAACCAAGAGCTCAGGAGGCAGTTGCCAACAAAACATTGCAGAAAGATAAAAGCACTCCTCAAGCCAATCAAGAGCAAAAGACAGCTAATAAAACAGACAAGCCCACCCAGCAAGACAATCAACAAAGAGCAAAACAAGCTGATGCTCCAAAAGAGAATCAAAAGGTAACTGAAGATAACACAAAAGAGACACAGCAAGAGGATACTCAAAAACCTAAACAACTTGTTTTTCGTTCAAGAAAACAACGCCAACAAGATAAAATTGACAATGCACCAGCAGACGCTCTGCCACCAGTGGTAGCAGAAGATGAGGCTGTTGCAGAAAAATTTGAATCGCAGGTAGAAACTGTTCCAGCTGAAAAAGCATCTCTCGAAACATTAGTGTCGCCAGCTCCACTACAACCAAAGCAACAGCCACAACAACAACAACAACAACAACCACGTCCAAAACAAACTACTTCTCAACCAGCATCTAGAGAAAAACAAGAAGAATTTGAATTTGATGGTATCCTCACTGCATCGGGGGTGTTAGAAGTAATAGCCGATGGTTATGGTTTTTTACGCTCGTCCGACTATAATTACATGTCATCTCCAGATGATATTTATGTTTCTCAATCGCAAATAAGGTTATTTGGGTTGAAAACTGGTGATGTGGTTGAAGGTCCAATTCGCCCTCCAAAAGAAGGTGAAAAGTTTTTCCCTTTGGTAAAGGTAAATATGATAAACGGACGCAACCCTAATGAAGTAAGAGACAGAGTTCCTTTTGATCACTTAAAACCTTTATTTCCAGATAGAAAATTCAATTTAACAAAAGGACACAACGATAATTTATCGTGTAGAGTAGTAGATCTGTTTTCTCCTATAGGTTTTGGCCAGCGCGGACTAATTGTGGCACAACCCAAAACAGGTAAAACAATGTTGCTAAAGGATATTGCCAATGCTATTGCAGACAATCATCCAGAGGTATACATGATTATTTTACTTATTGATGAGCGCCCAGAAGAGGTTACAGATATGGAGCGCAGCGTAAACGCTGAAGTTATTGCTTCTACGTTTGACGAGCCAGCCGACAGACACGTTCGTGTTGCAGAAATTGTAATAAACAAAGCCAAAAGAATGGTAGAGTGTGGTCATGATGTTGTAATTCTTCTTGACTCCATCACTCGTCTTGCTAGGGCTTACAATACTGTGCAACCAGCTTCGGGTAAAGTTCTTTCGGGTGGTGTTGATGCAAACGCATTACATAAACCAAAACGTTTCTTTGGTGCGGCACGTAACATAGAAAACGGAGGGTCGCTTACCATTATTGCAACTGCTCTTACAGACACAGGTTCTAAAATGGATGATGTGATATTTGAAGAGTTTAAAGGTACTGGTAATATGGAACTTCAGTTAGATAGAAAACTTTCTAACAAACGCATGTTCCCAGCTGTTGACATTGTTGCTTCTAGCACTCGTCGCGAAGACCTAATTTTATCGGAAGAAGTTCTAAACCGTATGTGGGTATTAAGAAACTTCTTGGCAGATATGAACTCTGTAGAGGCAATGGATTTCCTACTCAATCGTTTACGTAGAACTGCAAGCAACGAAGAGTTTCTTGTATCTATGAACGATTAAACAACCGTCTGCATTACAACAAAGAAAAGAGAGACATTCTCTTTCTATAATATATAAGAAAAGCAACATTGGCTATTATGCCAATGTTGCTTTTTTATTTTTATGATAACGTTACCCGTATACATCACATATGGACAATCATTTTAAACAACCACAAAGTGGTTAAATATGAATAGCCACGGGTGTGAACCCGTGGTAGAAAGCAATTTATACTTGAGAACCCTCAGAAGGGTTCAATCTATTAAAACAAGTTATTATTGAATCCCTTTAGGATTCTTTCTTACTACTACTCATATACCCCGCATTGCATGCAGGGCTATTCATGTTTGATCCTTTCAGGATCTACATTGCATTATGAAAACAACAAGATTTTTTATCGCCAGACTATCACCAGTTCACATATGGACAATCATTTTAAACAACCACAAAGTGGTTAAATATGAATAGCCACGGGTGTGAACCCGTGGTAGAAAGCAATTTATACTTGAGAACCCTCAGAAGGGTTCAATCTATTAAAACAAGTTATTATTGAATCCCTTTAGGATTCTTTCTTACTACTACTCATATACCCCGCATTGCATGCAGGGCTATTCATGTTTGATCCTTTCAGGATCTACATTGCATTATGAAAACAACAAGATTTTTTATCGCCAGACTATCACCAGTTCACATATGGACAATCATTTTAAACAACCACAAAGTGGTTAAATATGAATAGCCACGGGGGTAAACCCGTGGTAGAAAGCAATTTATATTAGAGAACCCTCAGAAGGGTTCAATCTTTTAAAACAAGTATTTCTCATTAAAATCAATGCCATTTTCTTTGAGCAGCGTTTTATATTCATCTTTAAAGCTGATGGTTTTATGATGCTCAACCTGATTTTTCACATACTCAATCAATTCATCTTTTGCTGAGTGTGTATATGTAAATGCTCCGTAGCCATCTTGCCAACCATCAAATCTTGGAAAAAGCTTTTCTTCTTTAATAAATTTATTAGTAGCCAGTTTAATGTCCTTTACCAAAATAGATGGAGCAATCATGGGATGTATATGCGTAGCAATGTGTAAGTGATCTTCTACACCACCAATTCTAAACAAATGACACTTCTTCTTTTTCAATATTCCCCATATATAACTGTACAGTTGATCGCGTTCTGATTCATATAAAGTCTTTTCTCTGTTTTTAGTAGAAAACACAATTTGGTATAGGATTTGGGTGTATGAACTCATAGATATTAGTTTTATTAAATACTTTCGAAATTATTACTTTATTAATATTTCGAAATATACTAAATTATAAAATAAGTGCATAATTAAATTCATGAAAGGGCTTTTAAAGTATATAATATAGAAATTGTATAGACACCCAAAGTTAACTTTATTATTGAATCCCTTTAGGATTCTTTCTTACTACTACTCATATACCCCGCATT
>CAZBVD010000142.1:0-5272 GCA_964495235.1 uncultured Dysgonomonadaceae bacterium
GTGAGTGGGGTGGTAGTGGATGAAACCGGAGAGACGGTTATTGGAGCAACTATTCAGATTAAAGGGACATCGCAAGGAACGGTTACCGATTATGACGGTAATTTTACGTTGAGAGCTCCTGCAAATGCAACACTTGTTTTTTCATACGTTGGTATGACTACTCAAGAAGTAGTAGCTAGCTCAAATATGAGAGTTGTTTTAGTGTCTGATTCTGAGATTTTGGATGAGGTTGTTGTTACAGGGTATGGTACAGGTCGAAAAATTTCGTCAACCATAGGTTCTGTATCAAGGGTTACACCAAAAGATATTGTAGACAAGCCAGTTGCAAACGCATTTGATGCACTGCAAGGAAAAGTTCCAGGGCTACAAATATTTACATCAACAGGTGAACCTTCCGAGATTTCCTCGATAAGACTACATGGTAGTGGATCATTAGGAGCTTCAAGTACACCATTGTTTATATTAGACGGTGTTCCGGTTCAATCTTCGACTATTCGCGGATTAAATCCTAAAGATTTTGAAAGTATTCAAGTATTGAAAGATGCTGCTGCTACTTCTATATATGGTGCACGTGCAGCAAATGGTGTAGTTTACATTACTACAAAAAGAGGTAAAGTGGCAGATCACGCTACTGTTACTATTAGTGGTCAATATGGTACATCATCATTGGCGAATACAGAATATTTTGATTCTTTTATGAACGCAGAAGAGCTATTTAGCTTATGGCAAGAAACTGGCTATCGTTCACAGGAGCAGATAAACACAATTAGAGAAAGTTATCCACATGATACTCAGTGGTATAAGTTTTACCATAAAGATAAAGCACCTACTTACCAATCGGATATTTCAATAAATGGTGGTGCCGGAAGAACAAATTACTTTGTTTCATTAGGTCTAATGTCTCAAGAGGGTCTTCGTTATCGATCAGGTTATGATCGTTACAACTTGCGTGCAAACTTGAACACACAAGTGAATCCATGGATGAAAATGGGGGTTAACTTTGGTTTATCATACGACGAGTACGAAAGTAATCCTTATGACTTGAATAGCACAAATGCAGGTTTATCAATGCTTGCCCCTCCTTTTTACTCACCATATGATGAAGATGGTAATGAGTATCCAGATTTAATTCCTGGATGGAATAAATATAATCCAAAGTATTTGGCTGACAAAATGCCAGATCCAACAAAGAATGTCTTTTTAACTACTACTGGTTATGTTGAAATGACCCCAGTTGAAAATCTTACATTGCGCACTCAAGCCGGTCTTGAAGGAATGGACTCTAGAAATTCTTACACAAGATTACCTTCTTATAAGGGTAGTTTAGATGATGGTAGTGCTTATGAAAGTTTTGCAAGAAGGTTAAACTTTACGATAACTAACACAGCAGAGTATAAATATTCAATAGACGACACACATAATCTGATAGGTCTTTTAGGGCATGAATACGTAGATTATGATTATGAAAGCTTTAATGCATCAGTTAATGGTCTTACTGACGACAGATTACTTTTGCTTTCAGCAGGAACTAAAGATCAAGATGTGGGTGCAAGTAAAAATCAGTACGCTTTCCTTTCTTATTTTGGAAGATTAGAATATGACTATTTAGAAAAATATTTCTTAAACTTCTCTCTTCGTAATGATGCTTCTTCTCGTTTTGGTGCAGATAATAGAAATGCTACATTTTGGGCTACAGGAGCAATGTGGCAAGCTAAGAAAGAAGATTTTCTTCAAGATGTTGATTGGTTAGATGCATTAACGTTAAAGTTTAGTATAGGGACAAGTGGTAATGCCGAAATCGGAAACTATAGTTCTTATGCATTAGTAGGAAGTGCCGGACAGTACAACTCTGGTAGTGCATGGGGTATTAGTACTCCAGGAAATCCGCATCTTACCTGGGAAGATCAAACTAAAACAACATTTGGTGTTAAATTTGATGTCTTTAAAAGAGTGAGAGCTGATGTTGAGGTTTATAATCGTATAACATCAAGTATGTTAGTGGATGTTCCTTATCCTTTCACAAGTGGTTTTTCTGATATTACTGAAAATGTAGGTAAGCTAAAAAATAGTGGTGTCGACTTCCGTTTAGATGTAGATGTATGGAAAGACAAAAAAGGAAATTCTATTACACCATATTTAACTTTCAACTATAATAAAGAAGAAGTTGTAGAGTTATTCCAAGACAAAGACTATTGGATAATTCCTAATACAGGAGTTGCATGGGCTGTTGGGCAACCACGTTCTTTCTTTTATCCAGTTTTCAAAGGTGTAAACTCAGAAACAGGTGCACCAGAGTGGTTTTTACCAGGAGATAATATTGCAGAGAATCACGAAGATCCAAATATGGTAACTTCAAGCTTTAGTGCTTCTACTTTAGAGCAAAGCACAGGTATCAAACGCTATGCTCCTATTAATGGAGGGTTTGGTCTATCTGCAAACTACAATGGACTTTATCTGCAGGCAGATTTTGCATTTGCTTTAGGTAAATATCTTATTGTAAATGACTCATACTTCTTTGAGAATCCAAACGAATTTCCAGGGTATAACCAACGTAAAGTTGTGACAGATTATTGGAAAGAACCGGGTGATGTAACTCGCTTCCCTGATTATGATAAGTATCTATTCACTGAGTTTGACTCAAGAATGATTCAGGATGCTTCTTTTATGCGTATGAAAAACTTAACACTTGGTTATACAGTTCCAAAATCATTTTTAAATAAAACTAGCTTCTTTACAGGTGCAAAAGTGTTTGTGACAGGACGTAACTTGCTTACAGTGACTGATTTTGAGGGGGTTGACCCAGAGGTGGATAGTAACTTAACATTAGGAGTAAACCCAAATACCAAGCAGTATTCTATTGGTGTTGAGTTCTCATTCTAATATATTATATAATTGAAAAAACAAATATTATGAATAAAGTTTTCAAATTTACAATTTTTGTTCTTGTCGTAGGAGCAATGTTCTCATGCGACATGGATAGATTTCCATTTAGTGATATTGCGCGAGAGCAATCATTACAGTCAATTAAAGATGCAAAAAGCTGGGATAATGGAGTATATTCTTACTTCCGTGGAAGACAATATGGAATTTATACTTTTTCTCAAGATGTTCAAGCTGATGAACTGAATGCATCTTTAGATTACGGTAACCGTAATGGACCTCCTCATAGATGGTCAACTTTCACTTCTGATGACTATACCATTCGTGATACATGGGCAGCCTATTATAGCGCATTGACCAATGTCAACTATTTGATAAATGCTTATCCAGGCTTAGCTGAAACTTTGACAGACGATGATGAAAAAGCGGAGCTTAATGTATATTTAGGTAATGCTCATTTTGCGAGAGCTTTTTACTATAATGAACTAGCTTTAAGGTGGTCTAAGGCATACAATCCCGCAACAGCTTCAACAGAGCTTTCTGTTCCTATTGTTACTGAGTTTGATATTACATTAAAACCAGCTAGAGCTACATTAAAGGAAGTTTATGATTTAATCCTTGATGATTTGTCAAAGGCTAAAACCTTACTATCAACAATTGATGGAACTCCAAAATCATTACGTTTTAATAAAGATGTTGTAACTGCAATGGAAGCAAGGGTTAAGCTTTATATGCAAGATTGGCAAGGTGCTTATACTGCAGCAAATAGTTTGATCACATCAAATACTTATCCTTTAGAAACAGATGAAGAGGGGATGGAGAACTTATGGGTACACGATAATTCTGATGAGGTTATTATGCAAGTTTTTGTTGATAAACCATCAGAGATGCCACTCACAAACAGTATCTATTTGGGATATCAAGCTGCGTCAGGTAAATATACACCAGATTTCATACCCTCAAATTGGGTTGTAGATATGTTTGAAGATAACGACATTCGTAAAGGTGCATATTTTAATGATGAATATACGGTTTATATACAAGGTGCAGACTACAGTGATGTTTATTTAGTAACTAAATATTCTGGTAATCCTGCTTTGTTTACTGGTGCAACTACTAATTATGCTCATGCACCTAAAGTCTTTCGTATAGCAGAGATGTACTTGATTGCTTCAGAAGCTGCATACAAAATGACAGGTAAGGAAACAGACGCTTTAAATGCTTTAAATGCTCTTCGTACTGCACGTGGATTAGATGCAGTAAGTTCAAGTGGTGCTGATTTGTTCCAAGATATTAGAGATGAACGTCAAAGAGAGTTGGCTTTTGAAGGTTTCAGATTGTTTGACTTGAAACGTTGGAATGAAGGTTTCGAAAGAAGAGATCCACAAAACGCTGAAATTCTTACTCCTGGTGCTGATTTCTTTGGAAAGACAGTGTCAGCTGGTGACAATAAGTTTGTATGGGGCATTCCAGCAAGGGATATTACTAACAATCCAAGTTTACAAGGACAGCAAAATCCTGGTTGGTAGTAATATTTAGATTCTAGAATAGGATATTAATTTAATTACACCACTCACTTTGGAATTTTCCAAAGGGGGTGGTGTTTTTTTTGTACACTTTCCTTTGGTTTTTTATTGGCTGGTCCTTCTTGTAAATTGCCAGTAAAGGTCTGTCTACAACTATTGCTATCTGATTAAAAGCAAATCCCGCGATTAGACAATCTTACAGTTAGTGCGAAAATGGTTTCTGTGGTATGTTGTAGCCATTTACTATAAATGTAATTGAGCAGTAGAGTGTAAAGGCTAACAATCGCTTTTACATCTTTTCTTGAAAAGCTTGAGCTTGTCGAAATATACGCATCTGCTTCGCCTCCAAACTCCTTGAAATAGTGTCCTATATCGGCGGAGTTCGAGGCCTTGCATTTACGCAAAGCTAAAAACCTGAATTATGCGGATTAGAATAGTTTTTTTAATCAAGCTAATATTTAATCCTATAATTAGAATTAAAGTTGCATTTACTCGGTTTACCTCCTTCTTCAGGTATTGGTGCTCATTTCTCAATTTTGAGAGCACATATTTTATCCTGCTAGTTGCAAAGTTGTACTAAACACCCCAATATTTATCCAATTTGAAAGGTGAAGTGCATTCAATTCCTGTTTTATTCAATAATAAAGAGCGATTTATGGTAATTAATTAACCAAGGCCTCGTAGTGTCTGTAACCAATTAATAATCAATACGTATTTGCTTGCAAATTGACGTCTACTTTCTTCATATTGCTTATAAATGACTGCCTTTACGCGACGTTATGCTGAAAAACGATGCGAAAAGTGGGATCACCTGCAAAAGTATGTGTTTACTTCTAATTTTTTATTGCTTGATTTAATAATATTTT
>CAZBVD010000143.1:0-5243 GCA_964495235.1 uncultured Dysgonomonadaceae bacterium
GCACACCCCAAAACCCTGGAAAGGTTTAACACTTTGAAGGGGAATAAATGTTTAAGCATATAATTGAATCTCTTTAGGATTTTTTCCTAATATCACTATTCACACACCCCGTATTTCATACGGGGCTATTCATATTCGACCCATTTCAGGGGCGAGACGATTTATTGCACCAAAGGTCTTATACTTTGTTAGCGCTCGTCTCTGACCAGTGGTTTAAGCTAATGCACAAGTCAGAGATTCGATGCCAGCGAGTTCGAGGCCTCGCATCTACCTAAAACTAAAAACGTGAATAATACGGATTAACTCATTATTTCTATATATCCGTGCTCATCTGTCGCATCCGTATCATCCCTGTGTGCTAAATTTCTTCACCCCCCCAAAAAAAAAATAAAAAGCAAACCCTTCAAGATATATAAATCTCAAAGGGCTTGCTTTAATTATGTAGTGCGAAAATAAAAATAAATATCTATTCTCTAATTCTTAATCTCTAGTCCCCAGTCTCTAGTCCCTATTTTAATATCCACCATTATTTTTCCATCCTGTCATCTCTATTTCTTCAGATGGAACAGGATAGTAATAATGATTATTGTTTTTGAAAAGAGAGTTATTAAACTGAGTAGGTTTAAACTCCGCTACTTTTTCTCTTCTCACCAAATCAAACCAACGTTTAAACTCTGCAAAGAACTCCCAACCTCTTTCAGCAAACACAGCTTTATCAAAAGCTTGACTATCTGTTGTTGTTGTAAGTGTAGAGTTTGAGCGTTGTTGCACTTGTTGCAAAGCATTTAGTGCAGTTGCATTTACACTACCCGTTGCAAGGTTAGAAGCTTCGGCATACATTAGCAATACATCGGCATATCTGTAAATTGGAGTCAAACCATTAGACTGAGCACTTTTGCCTGCAGGTCCTTCATCATAACTATAGTATTTAGAAATAGAGGGAAGTTTATCTTGGCTGTTTTGCCATTCTACCATACCACTCTTTGTCATCCATTTAGTCATATAATTATGCACTTTTCTGTCATCCTCAGGATATTTATTCATAAACGCTGGGTTTGCATAATAATCTGCCCATCCTGCATTTGGACTAAAGTCTCTTGGGTAGAACGATTTTCCATACTGACTAGCAGTTTTAAATTTAGCTGAATGGTGCAGTGCAAACATGTGCTCGTTTGAGTTTTCTTTCAACTCTTCTTTCCATAAATCGGCATAGTTGGGTGTAAGGCTCAACCCCGAGCTGTTTATAATGTCTAATGCCTCTGTAGCGGCTTTGGTATAATACTCAGTACCTTTTTTCAGTGGCCATCCAGCCATGTTTATATATACATCGGCCAAACAAGCTTTTGCTGCCCATTTAGATGGCGTTAAGCTAGTTCCAGTGCGGCTAGTTGCTGGGAGGTCTGTTGTTGCTTTTATTAAATCAGGAACAATGATTTCTGCATATACATCTGCAACAGGTTGTCTGTCTTGCTCTTGTATTCCCTCTTCAGTAGTTCTTACAATAGGCACATCTCCGAAAATTCTAACCAAGTAGAAATAATTTAAAGCGCGCATAAAATGTGCTTCTGCAACTGCTTGTTTATATAGCTCCGCATTTTTTTCAGGTATGGGTGTACCATTAATAATTTTGTTGCTGCTAATAATTACTTTCCAAAGGTTGCCCCACAACTCCCTTGCATCTGTATTCATTGTAGCTATACTTGGTTTTAAATCATTTAACTCAAGTAGCACATTGTTTGGTTTTGGCGATGTAGTGATTTCATCGGATGCAACATTTATGCGCATAATTCTTGTATTGAACCCATAGTTCTTATACCACATATCGTAGTACAATCCGTCCAATGATTTTGCTACAGTTTCTATTGTTTGTTCTTGTTTAATATAATCTTCTTCGGTGATAAAGGATAGAGGGTCTTGATCTAAATCAACGCAAGAAGTTACAATTAATATAGAAGCTATTATAAGATATATTTTATTTAGTTTCATATTATGATTTTTTTTAAATGTTTAAAATGAGAGGTTTAATCCAAGTAAAAAGTTACGTCCGTTTGGATAAGCACCCCAGTCAACACCTTGCACCAAAGGAGAACCTAAGGTAGCTTCTGGGTCAAGCCCCGAGTAGCTAGTAATGTGAAATGGGTTTTGAACAGAAGTGTAGACACGCAAGCTGTTTATTCCCACTTTTTGCAAAGTAGCAATAGGAACAGTATAACCTAAAGTAATACTTTTTACTTTAATGAAATCGCCTTTTTCCACAAATCTATCCCTTGCACTTTCACCATGTATACTGCTTGAGTTTTTTACAAATCCTGGAATATCAGTGTCTTCATTTTGAGGAGTCCATCTGTTCCACAGTTCTTTTATTGGCGCAATAGCATCTGTTTGTGTAGCACCATGTATGCTATAACTCTTAGCTCTACTTGCATTATAGATATCAAATCCGTGATACCCAACAACAAATAGGTTTAGGTCAAAGTTTTTGTATGAAAGCGTATTATTCCATCCCCAGTTAAAAGTAGGCTGACCATTTCCTATAATTCCTTCATCGTCTTGGTTAAACTTACCATCGTTATTTATATCTCTAATTTTTTCTTGTCCCGGAACCACCTTGTATATATCTTGGTTTGTACCAGTTGTACCATCTGCAAGTGTTATAACTTGATCCATTTCATTGGTTTTCCACACTCCAATAGATTGGTATCCCCAGAATGTACCTAGTTTTTCGCCTTCAATCATCTTAAAGATATTGTTTTCATAACCTCCACTTTGGTTTTGCATGCCATTGGGTGTAGGAATAGTTTCAAAAACTCCTTTGTTATGAGCAAGTGTCAGGTCGCTTTGCCAGTTAAAATCGTTTGTTCTGTAAGGGTTAGCTCCAAGAGTTACTTCAATACCTTTGTTTCTGATGCTTCCCGCATTTTTTAACAACTCGGGCCATCCAGTGTGAACAGGCTGTGCTACTGACAACAAGATATCTTCAGATAGTTTATTGTAAACATCAATATTGGCTGTTAAGCGTCCGTTAAGCGCTATAAGGTCAACACCAAAGTTAATTTGGTTGTTTCTCTCCCATTTCAAATAAGGCGATTTTGGTCTGTCAACTACATAAGAGGTAGTACCATCAGAACCCTGTACCGGAGTCATCATAGAATATGTACGGTAAGGAGCTACAGCCTGATTACCTACAGAACCATATCCAACACGCATTTTTAGTTGATCTAACCAATCTATGTCTTCCATAAAGTGCTCTCTCTTAATATCCCAAGCAACAGCTGCCGATGGAAAATAGTCCCACTTCTCTTCCAGTCTCGATGAACCATCTGCACGTATCGACCCTGTGAACATGTACCTATTCATCATTACATAGTTTACTCTAAACATACCAGACATCATAGTATTGATTACTCTGTTTGATGATGCTTGAAAGTAGTCGGCCCAGCTAAGGTTGTTGTAACCAATATTATCGGCAAACGCTAGGTGAGTAGATGAAGCCTGATTCATAAAGTTATCGGATTGCGATTGCTCAAATACAGCAGTAGCATTTATACGGTGGTCTTTATTAAGCTCTTTTACGTAGCTAAGAATATTAGTATTCAACCAACTCTTGTTTGTGTGAGTTGTAGCTCTTGCATTGGTGTGCGAGTTTTTAAAGTAGTAATAACTCTTATCGTTATCCATAGATTGAATAAGGTCATTGCCAAAAGTTACACCAAACTGTGAGCGGAAGTTCAAACCCTCTAAGATTTTAAAATCAACATATCCTTGTAGGTGATTTGTTAAATCTCTTCTGTTGTTATCAATTTCATCTATATAACCCATTGGGTTGTACACTGCACCACCCGAAATAGCAAAAAGATTGTTGTAATTGCCATTCTCATCTTTAGGAGATATAGTATTTGGGAAATTTGTTGCTCCGGTTAATAAACCTTCATACTGAGTCATTCTTGGACCAGAACTGTTGTTAAGACTTCCCCAGAAGTTTAAACCTGTTTTTAACCAAGATTTTGCATCCACATCCACCTTCAAACGCCAGTTAAATTGGTCGTAAGAAGAGTTGCGAATAACACCCTCTGTTTTTTCGTAACGTGTTGATGCTAAGAAAGCAATCTTATCGCTTCGTCCAGAAAGAGAAAGTTCATAGTTTTGAGACATTGCAGGATCGTTAAATGTGTTTTTCACATAGTCGTATCCAGCTTTGCCCGATTCAAAATCACTTATTTGTTGAGGTGTATAATACTCTTTAGTTGGCTCTCCAATACTTGTGTAGTACTCTTTACCAAAATCATTTGCCAAACGAGCATATTCTGCTGGCGACATAGTATCGGGGTATTCAAGCACAGTTTTGAAGTTAACAAAGCTGTTAAAGTTAATTACAATGCGGTCTTCGTTGGCAGATTTTGTTGTAACCAATAGCACACCATTAGCTCCCCTTGATCCGTAAACAGCTGTTGACGAAGCGTCTTTTAAAACCTCAATAGACTCAATGTCCGATGGGTTTAGGTTTTTTAGATTGCCACCAATAAATCCGTCAATAACTACTAGCGGACCACTTTCGGCATTAATAGAGTTCACACCACGCACACGTATAGTCATATCGGCCGATGGATCACCACCCGATACAACAGAAACACCCGCCATACGTCCTTGCAAAGAGCTAGCAACGTCTGTTACAGGTGTGTTTTTAAGCGCATCGCCCACTTTTACAGATGATACTGCTCCTGTGAGGTCACTTTTTCTTTGCACACCATATCCCACCACCACTACTTCGTCCAGCAGCTCAGTATCTTCGCCCAGTGTTACATTTATTTTTGTTTGTCCGTTCACAGCCACTTCCTGTGTTTTAGAGCCCACGTAGCTAAACACAAGAGTAGCATTGGCCGGTACATCTGTTAGCTTGTAGTTACCATCATAATCAGTAACTGTACCTTGTGCAGCATTGCCTTTCACAATTACTGTTGCACCAATTACCGGTTCTTTCTTAGTGTCGCTTACAACGCCTTCTACAGTTATTCTGTTTTGCGCAATTGCCGCAAAAGAGAATACCCACATAAGTGAGAGTACACATACTTTAAATAAATCTAATCTAAGAATCCTTTTCATAAATCATTTTGTTTTTGTTAATTATTAGTTGCTTTCTTATTCATAAATAATGGCACTTTGATATAGTTTAAAAGAAACTCTTCCGTTTTTTTGAAGATAAAAACAAGGTTTTGATTCTCCTGTTTTATTTTTTCCATCTATCT
>CAZBVD010000144.1:0-5177 GCA_964495235.1 uncultured Dysgonomonadaceae bacterium
TGAAAACTTTTAGGCGCTGTCCGTTCTTTGACATAATTACAAATGCTCTGAGATATGTACGGGTAAAATAGGAGTGCGGTTTATAATCCGTGCTAGCAGCATTGTAGAATATTTGAATAGCTTCGCACCCCGAATCCCGTCCTCTTAACTCTTAATTTTTAATTTAACCGGTTTCGACTCATTATGAAACGAATCCACAGCAGTTACCACATAAGTATATTCAGTTTTACCATTTTCGTAAGGAATCACATAGAAATTATCGCCTGTTATCTTCACAATATTAGCTGCATTGTCAATATTCACATTTTCTCCTTTTCTAAAACGATAGACCACAAAGTAATTAGCCGACTCTGGGCTGGGCGACTGTTTATCGCTCTGCCAAGTTATAAAATGCATATCTTCAGTAAATACCTCTACTAGCTTTTTCACTTTCGCAGGGCGTCCTTTGTGCATATGCGTGTAAGCAGGAATAAGAGATTTTGCTCTGTGAGTTTGGTTAGCAAGGGTGTTTGCCACATCGGCATAATTATCCAAAATTAAATAACCATACCAATAGCAACTACCATCTACAAAAGAGAGTGCACGTGCTTGACGAATCTTTTCGTTTAACTCGTTTTTATCAAGACTTCGCTTGAGGTCTTGCCCAATATAAAGCGGTTGCTCAAAGTTATTGGCATTCCACCACTGAACAAGCGTAGTATAATCGGCCAATTGATGACCAATTTCCCAATAAACCTGCGGCATATTATAGTCTATCCACCCTTTTTCTACCCATAGTTTTATATCGGCATACAGATCGTCATAGTTTTGCAAGCCATTTGTATCACTTCCAGAACCATCGGGAGTACTTCTTTTGTTTCTGTATATGCCAAATGGGCTAATGCCAAATCTTACCCAAGGTTTTGTTCCTGCAATAGTCAGTTTTACTTGCTGAATAAGCAAGTTCACGTTGTTGCGTCGCCAATCGCCACGCTGCTCTGAAGTGAACCCCTGCGATGCTGCGTATTTATTAAAGCTATTATCATCGGGGAATGGTTTTCCAACTACTGGATATGGGTAAAAATAATCGTCCATGTGAATAGCATCAACATTATAGCGCGACACAATATCATGAACAACAGTACTTATATAGTTGCGGTTTTCGGGCAATCCTGGGTCAAAGTAAAGTTGATTTTCATATTCCAAGAATCTTTCTGGTTCATTCCAGTACAGATGATTGGATGCCAATTCAGTCATCATACTAGATTTCACTCTATAAGGATTCAGCCATGCGTGGAGTTCCATTCCTCGCTTATGACATTCGTCAATAATAAACTCTAGAGGGTCGAAGGTAGGGTCGTCAGGGGCAACTCCTTGCCTACCTGTAAGGAATCTACTCCAGGGCTCTAAATCTGACTTATAAAAAGCATCGGCCTCTGGACGAATCTGAAATATTATAGCATTCACACCGGCAGCGTCTAACTTTCTCACCATTTCTGCAATGTAATGCTTCATAACTGCACTATTCATCTGTTGATAACGAGATTGCCAAGCAGTTTGAATCCAAACACCACGAAACTCACGCTTTGGGTATAATTCGGGCGTTTGTGTTAATGATTTCTTCGACGAGCCACAAGCAAAAAGCGTTAATGCTGTCAATAAAATGGTAATATATCGGATAATAAATTTAGAGCTCATTCTTTATTTTATAGTTAAAAGTTAGTTTAGTTTATTTCATGAAAAGCTGTCGCCTTCTGGGTCTTTATGAAAGGAGGAAGCTTCCGAGAATTGGTTAAATAGAAACGGTTGATTTAATAAACACACCTTTATGGGACAAATATATACTCATTGCTCTCAACAAGCGTATCGGCAGTGTAACGTTTTGGGAATATCACAATTCTGCTAACATCGGGAAATCTCTTTTCGATGCGTGTGGGCATATTATCCAAAACAGGAATATGGGAGATATATCCCTGATGTGCTGACACAAATATAAATATATCGTCTTCTCTTATTTCATTGTCATTTGAAAACATATCGTGCCAATTGGTAAATTCTTTGAAAGTGAAATTAGTCTTCAACTTTTCTTGGCTTGCAATGAAAGCTTGCGTTTCAGGGTGTCCTATATGAATAATTGGCAAAGAAAGTTCTTGCGAAAGTCGCACAACTTTGTTTACCCAAAGATTAAAGCCAAGTTCTTTTTCAGCAAGAGGAGGCGATACTACAACAATTCTCTTATGAGAAATCATACTTTTTTCTAAATGACAAATAAAGAGATTTTTATCCACATTTTTAATAATCAAATCCACCTTATCGCCCACTAGTTTCTCAAGCACCCCAACTTTGCCAGGCCATCCTATTATAACTATATCTGCCATTGTTTCTCGTGCTGTACGCACAATACCTCCTGCCACATTATGATCTATAGTAGCAATTACATCTACTTCCATATCAGCAGCAATAGCATCAGAAACTTGCTCTTGCAATCTCTTTTTAAATGTAATAATATTACTTTCGGCTTGCTCATTGTTGGGTACTACCCCTAAGAGTGAAATAGAGTTCACTGATTTTTTATCTTTCATAAGCATAGCTAGTTCAATATGCTTACCAATATTAGAAGGATCGCCAATTGGGACTAATATTTTCTCTTGTTCATAGTGGCCCAACTCAGAAGGAATTATATCTTCATCCTCTTCGGCAATAGCAATTTCTTTTGCGGCCTTTTGTGTTACAAAGGATGCTACAATACAGGTAATAAGAATTAAGATAATAGTTCCATTCAAGATATACTCATCGATAACACCTGCCTTGAAACCCACTAAAATAACAGCCAGTGTGGCGGCAGCATGCGACGAGCTAAGACCAAATATAATATTGCGCTGAGCAACCGTGTATTTAAATGTCTTTTGCGTAAAAAAAGCAGCCAACCACTTTCCAATTAAAGCAACCACAGATAAAACTGCTGCAATATAAATTGCTTGATAACCTTCAAAAATAACAGATATATCTACTAGCATCCCCACAGAGATAAGAAAGATGGGAATGAACAAAGAGTTACCAATAAACTCTATTCTATTCATAAGAGCAGAACTATGGGGTATCAATTTATTTAAAGCCAACCCTGCAGCAAAGGCTCCTATAATAGGTTCTATACCTCCAATCTCGGCTAAAAACCCTGCTAAAAAAACGATAAACACTACAAAGATATAATGCGAATACTTTTCGCTCTCCATCTTTTCAAAAAACCATTTAGCAATTTTGGGAATAATAAAGAAAACAATGCCAGAGAATACAATAAGAGATACAAGTAGTTTCAATAGAAATTGAAACTCAAATGCTCCTTCGCTACTATTTATAACAATGGCTAGTATAATAAGCACCGCCGTATCGGTCAAGATTGTTCCGCCCACTGTAATGGCCACAGCTTGATTTTTAGAAACACCCATGCGACTAACAATTGGATAAGTAACAAGGGTGTGGGTAGAGAACATACTGGCCGTCAAAATGCTTGCATACACATTAAGATCAAGCAAGTACCTACACACAGGAAAACCAATAGCAAAGGGAATGATAAAAGTAAATATACCAAACACCACACTTTTGTTTTGATTGGACTTAAACTCCTTCAAGTCGAGTTCGAGACCAACAATAAACATAATATAAAGAAGTCCAATTGTAGAGAACATGTTTATAGCCTCGCCATTTGGTATAAAATTAAACCCATGCGGTCCAATTGCAACACCTGCAAGGATTAGTCCAATGATGCTTGGCACATTTAATCGCTTGAGCAACATGGGCGAAATAAGTACAATAAACAAAAGCAACCCAAAAATAAGCACGGGGTTTGTAAAAGGTAGTGCAAAATGATGCGTTAAGTCTGATATAAATTGCTCCATATATATATTCAATTATCTGTTTATGTTGAGATGACGAAGTTACGATTATTTTATTAATAGAATAGAAACATTGATTACATAATTCATAATGTGAGTATGCTCCCGAAAAGCCAGTTTTCTTTTTTGGATACATGAAGTATAAACATTGGGCAAACAGCGTTAAGAATTCCTAGCTTAAGAAGCTTTGGAGGTTGCATCTCAAAAACTATAAAAACATCACAGTCCACTTAGAGTTTTATGGAGTTCATTAGTGGGAAAGTAGTTTAAACTAGTCTTTGTTATTAGTCGCTATCATTTTTATAGACATAAATGGGTATATATATTATATCAAAAAACACAATTTACTTACAAATTTCGCTTTCCAATTTAAATACCACCAAGCATTTCACATCTTTTGGATAAACTATTTTTATAAAGCAAAAGCACTCTTTTATGAAGACGGATAATAGAGAAAACCCAACTTATCTGTGAATCGTTCAATTAAAAAGAAATAAATAGCTATTTTTGTAAAATAAACAAACAACGAAACTACGCAATGATTAATCGAATACTAATCCGCATAAGGGTTATTCAAATAGTTTATGCTTGGTATCAAAACCGAGATAAAGATTTAAACCAAGTAGAAAGAGAATTACTCTTAGGATTACAAAAATCTTATGACCTCTATTATTATCTTTTACAATTGATGATAGAGATTACTGATTTACACGAAGAGCGTGTGAATACGAAAAAGAATAAATTTTTGCCCACACACGAAGATTTAAATCCGAATATGCATCTCATAAACAACCAGTTTATTAGGCAGCTTCGAAACAATACTATGTTTGTTAGTTACACTGCAAACAGACCCATGTCGTGGGAATTGAACCAAAACTTCGTGAAAGGGCTATTAGATAAAATAATAGAATCTAACACCTACAAAGAATATACCGAGCTTACAAAACCGACGTATAACGACGATAAAGAGTTTTGGCGAAAGAGCTTTAAAAGTTTTATTCATAGAAACGAAGCTCTTGATGATATACTGGAAGACGAAAGTATTTTCTGGAACGACGATATTGAAATAGTTCAATCTTTTGTGCTTAAAACAATAAAGCAGTTTAACAAAACAGCTGCCGAAAATTTCTCGCTACTACCAATGTTTAACGATGAGGACGACAAAGATTATGCAACAACATTATTGCGAGAAACTTTGGCCAATGGTCAAGAGTATCGCGAAATGATTGCAAAAAACGCAGACAACTGGGATTTCGAACGAATTGCTTTTATGGATGTTGTAATAATGCAAGTGGCAGTGGCCGA
>CAZBVD010000145.1:0-5162 GCA_964495235.1 uncultured Dysgonomonadaceae bacterium
CTATCATACTCTCGCATAATAGCCATAGGAGTTGGTTTGAATCCTTCTTTAAAGTAAGGCCCTACTGGAGTTACAAATACTATAAATGTATACTCTTTTGCTGGACCAACACCCACTTGGGCACTTGTACCAAAAAGTAATGGACGAATATATAACGATGCTCCACTTTCGTAAGGGGGCACAAAGCGCTCGTTTGCTTTAACAGCCTTAATTATAGCCTCTTCAAACTGCTCAACAGGAAGTTGAGCCATCATAATGCCATCACATGACTTTTGAAGACGAAGTGCATTCTCACGCATTCTAAATAGACGAATTTTGTTATCTTTACCTCTAAAGGCTTTCATACCCTCAAAAGCTTCTTGTCCGTAATGCAAACAGGTTGCTGCCATATGAATGTCTACAAACTCAGAAGTTTCTAACTCAGGTGTGCTCCATTGACCATTGCTGTAATGACTACGTACATTGTAATCGGTTTTCATGTAACCGAATGATAAGTTTGACCAATTAATTGATTCCATGTTTAATTTTTTTAGATTTTAATATTCACAATAGATTAGATTACTACAAATATAAGATTAATTTCTCTAATCATGATTTATTTACAACTTAAATAACTAATTTCGTAATCCTAAAATGATTGATAAAGCAACTATAGACCGTATTCACGATGCTGCACAGATTGTAGAGGTAGTATCTGACTTTGTTACACTCAAAAAAAGAGGAGTTAACTATGTCGGCTTGTGCCCTTTTCACGATGATAGAACGCCTTCTTTTTCTGTTTCTCCCTCAAAAAATATTTGTAAATGCTTTGCTTGTGGCGAAGGTGGCACTGCCACACACTTTATAATGAAGCACGAGCAATTGACGTATTACGAAGCATTGAAATACCTTGCCAAAAAATACAACATTGAGGTAAGAGAGAGGGAACTCACCGATGAAGAAAAAATATTGGAGAGCGAACGCGAAAGTATGTTTATCATAAACGATTATGCTCGTAACTATTTCAAGAACTTACTTCACACCAATCCTGAAGGCAGAAGTATAGGTCTCTCCTATTTCAAAGAACGTGGCTTTAGAGACGACATTATTAAGAAGTTTGAATTGGGCTATGCCCTTGAACAACGCAATGCATTTTCGTCAGATGCTTTGCGATTGGGTTATAAGCAAGACTTATTAATTAAAACTGGACTTGTTGCTGGAGGAGAAAACAACAGTCCTCTCTATGATAGATTTCGTGGTCGTGTTATCTTTCCAGTACACACACTTTCGGGAAAAGTAGTAGCATTTGGAGGCCGCATATTGCGCAATGCAGATAAAACTGCAAAGTATGTAAACTCTCCCGAAAGCGAAATATACTCTAAGAGCCGTGAGCTCTATGGCCTCTTCTTTGCAAAAAGAGCTATTGTGAAAGAAGATCGTTGTTTTATGGTGGAAGGATATACTGATGTTTTATCAATGCATCAGGCAGGAATTGAGAATGTTGTATCTTCTTCGGGAACTGCACTCACTTCAGGACAAATAAGACTCATTAGACGCTTCACCGAAAACATGACTGTACTCTATGATGGCGACGATGCGGGAATATCTGCAGCACTAAGAGGAATTGATTTGCTATTGGAAGAGGGTCTAAACGTAAAAGTTGTATTACTACCAAAGGGCGAAGACCCCGACTCGTTTGCTCGCAAACAAAATGCCGAGAGCTTTAATAAGTTTATTGTAGAAAATGAAGTGGATTTTATTCGCTTCAAAGCACAACTTCTCCTCAACGAAACTAAAGACGACCCTGTTAAACGTGCAGGACTTATCTCTAATATTGTAGAGAGCATTGCACTTATACCCGATGGAATAAAACGATTGGTATATGTAAAGGATAGTGCAAACCTATTGGGGATAAACGAAAAACTACTGATTCAAGAGGTAAACAAAATACGACTCCGAAAATACGACCAAAGAAACAGACCCACACAAAGAAGAACTAGTAGCCAATCGGATAGAGGAACTGCACAACAAAAAACTACAGAATCCTCTACTAAAAAAGAACCTACTGTAGCCATTTCGCACAGAAAAACGCGCATAGAAAACTTTGAGCAGCAGATAGTGCGCTATATTGTGCGCTATGGCATGACAAAGATTTTTCAACGCTTCGAAAAACATAAAAAAGACAGACAGTCTGAAGAAGTAGAAGTATTAGTGGAAGAAGGTAGTACTGTAATTGAGTTTATCCATTTCGATTTGGAACGCGACAATATAAAATTCACGAACCAACTTTATGCACAAATATTTGAAGAAGCGTACAGACAGTCTACCAATGAAGACTTTCAACCTGCAAGGTATTTTACTTCGCATGCTGACGAAAACATAAGTAAATTGGCAACAGAAATGGTGAGTGATAAGTACCAGCTCAGTAAAATTCATGCCAAAACATTGGGTGAAGAACATGACGATGAAAAATCGAGTCTGCTTGAAGAGAACGCTCTTGAAATATTGATACCTAGAGTAACCACTGAATTGAAAAATGCTTATGTTATGAAACAAATATCGTTCGTGATGAAAGGTATCAAAGAAGCTCAGAAGAAAGATGACTTTGAAACTACCCTCAAACTATTAGAAGAAAAAAAGAAACTAGAAGAGATTAAGAAGCTACTAGCTAAAATGCTAGGTGAACAAGTAATCATTAGATACTAAAAAACTAATAAACTCATAATTAACTTGTGCTTAAAAACTTACTGCTTATAATTAATTTAACCCCCTAACAATAATTCCTTATGCATTATGTAGAGACTAAAAATGTGGTAAAACAATTCTCCCAACATCTGGCACTAAACAAAGTTAGTATTAGAGTGCCGGAGGGTGCAGTTTTTGGTCTTCTTGGACCAAATGGTGCAGGCAAAACCACACTCATTCGTATCATCACTCGCATTACAGCACCTGATAGTGGCGAAGTTTTGCTAAATGGGAGCCCGCTAAATAAAGAAGATATATACAAAATAGGATATCTGCCGGAAGAACGTGGTTTGTATAAAAAAATGAAAGTCGGCGAACAGGCTATGTACTTGGCAAGACTAAAAGGAATGTCGCGCGACCAAGCACACCATGAGACAGTAAAATGGTTTAATAAATTCGAAATCATGGGTTGGTACAACCGTAAGGTGGAAGAATTATCGAAGGGAATGCAACAGAAGGTACAGTTTATCTCCACTATTATTCACAACCCCAACCTGTTGATATTCGATGAGCCATTTAGTGGTTTCGATCCTGTGAACGCGGAGTTGATAAAACAAGAGATGTTAAAGCTAAAGGCAGAAGGCAAAACCATTATTCTCTCTACTCATAATATGGAGTCGGTTGAAGCATTGTGCGACGAGATAGCATTAATCAACAAATCGGAAGTAGTACTGCAAGGCAGCGTATACAATTTACGCAATCAACATAAGAAAGACATCTATAAATTCAGACTACTTACACACGAGTTTAACAACGAAGAATTGAATTTAGATGTACTTACAAGCGACAGGTACAATGAGTTTACCGATATACGGGTTAAAAAACCATTAGACATGGATCAGTCTCAACTGATAAAAGTAATGCTAGACAAATATCAAATAGCATCGTTTGAGGAAGAGCTACCTACTATGAATGAAGTATTTATTGAAACCGTAACAAAGTAAAACAACCACCATATATATGAACGCATTAAAAATAATTATATCGCGCGAATACCTTTCACGCGTTACCAAGAAGTCCTTCATACTGCTTACTATTTTCATGCCGTTTTTATTCACGGCATTGGTATTTGTACCCTACTGGTTATCTACAGTAAAAGACTCAGGAGTACGCAAGATTGTAGTTATAGACGAGTCAAGAATTTATGCATCAGAGTTTGAAAGCACTGCCTATTACGAGTACGAAGTATTGAGCGAAACCAGTGCTACTGAACAGCAGTCTCGTTTGGGCAAAGATGTATATGCCATTTTGCATATAACTAACGACCTTAGCAAGAAACCAAAATCGGTAAGCCTGCTATCTGAAAAGCAAGCACCTATAGATTTGCTTCACTCAATAGAAAGGAAGCTTTCGGAGAAAGTTGCTGAGCAGAAACTGGAAGAATTATCGCACAAAGACAATATAGACAGCCAAACAATAGCTCAAGTAAGAGAGATAATAGAATCTGACAATAGTATATCGCTCGCTACTATGAGATGGGGCGACGGTGGCACAATATCCGAGACATCTACTGTTGTTGCATCAATAGTTGGTGGCGGATTTACTTTTCTCATCTATATGTTTATCATGATTTATGGTAGCATGGTGATGCAAGCTGTAATGGAAGAAAAACGAAGCCGAATTGTTGAGGTAATGATTTCTTCAGTTAAACCCGTTTATATGCTAATTGGTAAGATTATTGGCATTGGTTTGGTAGGAATCACTCAGTTAGTATTTTGGGGTGTAATGATAGCTTTACTCTTTACAGGAGTCTCATTCTTTATGGTCAATCCCGAACAGGCATCGCAAATGGCAGCTGCTAGCGGTGATATGGGCGGAATAAGCAGCATTGACATTGAAGGCGCTTTGGAATCAATCATGTCAGTAAACTGGTTTGAAATCATCTTCTATTTCCTCATCTATTTCATTGGTGGGTTTGTAATGTTTGCATCAATATTTGCAACTATCGGCTCGGCAGTTGACAACGAAGAAGACACACAGCAATTTATGACACCCATAACTATAATTATGCTTTTTGCATTCTATGCTGGGTTCTATAGTATAAGCAATCCCGATGGGCCGTTGGCCTTTTGGTGCTCACTCATCCCCATCACGTCACCTATTGTAATGATGGTACGTTTGCCATTTGGTGTTCCACTGTGGGAGAAACTACTATCGGTAACGCTTCTTTATGGTTCGTTTATCTTAACATCAATAGTGGCCGCAAAGATTTACAGAGTAGGTATTTTGATGTATGGTAAAAAACCTACTATTAAGGAGCTTGTTAGGTGGATGAAGTATAAGTAAAAACCTTACAACTAATTATATAACGAGTCTGAATTGAGAACAATGTTTTCTTGATTCCGATTTTTCCTATTTTCATCTTTGCAACACCCTAAGTCGTGAAGTTTTTGTGAACTAAATCATATAATTCCTGCTGTTTTTCATCCATTTTTAAT
>CAZBVD010000146.1:0-5087 GCA_964495235.1 uncultured Dysgonomonadaceae bacterium
AGTAGAAGTTCCAACAGGTTCAAAAGCCGATTATGAAACTGCATGGAGTGCAGGTGGATATACTATAGTTGAATACTAACTATTATCGAATAGAACATTTATATCTGTTTATCAGATAATATAAATTAAAACCCAACTATTGCCTTTTGTGCAGTGGTTGGGTTTTTTTATTGAAAGTTGAGCAAGTGATATAGTTGTAATCTAAATTTCTATATGCTTTCTATTTATTTAATTATCATTGTTTATCAATATGCTAATTTCGTTTTTATACTTTACAGGACGTATCTACGATGCTCAAGGTAGTGTGTTTACTTACTCACTACATACAGTGCTACATCTACGATGTGTTTGCCAGTAGCGATTTTTAAGTAGTTGTTCATTCTTGCTTCTGTAGCTTTATTGTTAAAGATTTAGCCCGCATTATTCATCACTCTTTTATTGATATATACTTAATCAATTATTAATAAGTTATTTACAGCTTATATATTCTTTATTGTAATGACTCAATTTTGGGTAGTGTTCGCTTTTATCTTCTCGCATCTGCTTCGTTCCAAACTCCTTGAAATAGTGAGCTATATCTGCGGAGTTCGAGGCCTCGCATCTACGTAAAGCTAAAAACGTGAATTATACGGGTTAATCAATTATAGTCTTTTTGTGGTGCAGGCTTTAGCTTCGTAGAAACGACCTGTTATGACTCCATTGCACAGTCCCAATCCTTTGTCATAGGAATGAAAAAATAAGTCTTAAATGTTAAATCCTTTGTCGTGAGATTGGGAAATCAAGCCTTAAATGTCAAATCCTTTATTACGGGTTAGGAAAGTGAGCTTTAAATGTTGAATCCTTTATCGTGGGTTTTGAAAAATAAGTCATAAAAGTCTAATCCTTTGTCATGGGATTGGGAAAAGAAGCCTTAAAAGTCAAATCCTTTGACGTGAATTTGAGAAAGTATGGCATAAATCTCTAATCTTTGAGTGGTGGATTTGACTTTTATGAGATGATTTTCTATTTCGTCAATTACAAATACATCACTTCTCCAACACCACAGTCTTCTCCTTCACAAAATTGAGCAGCGATGCATAAATAGGATGGCGCCTCAGAATGAGTGCATTGCCCACCATAAATAGTTGTTTGCGAGCTCGGGTAAGTGCCACATTTAGTTTTCTGTCCACAGTGCCATCGTGGTTGAGGTTGCATAGAAAGTTTAATTGATATGCTTTGTTTACACAAAAAGAGAGTAGAATAATATCGCGCTGACTGCCTTGGTAACGCTCCACTGTGTCAACACTTATTTCCTCATGCTCAGGAATGTTTGAATCGGCCAGTTTTTGTTTTATTAGTGCTATTTGATTGCGATAAGGGGCAATAATTCCTATTTGCGATGCATTGATGGGTTGATTGCTCTGCTCATATACCCTCAAGATTGATTGCACGAGTGTTGCAATAGTATCGGCTTCGTTATAGTTTATTTTATTTGAAGCATTGTTTTCCACCAAGTTCTCTGTGGATAGAAAAAGTATTCTATTGTTGGCAATCCAGCTATCCATTTTTTCTATTTGGCTGTTCTCTGCATCAATAAGTGTAAGAGGATGATTTTGCCAATCCATAATAGGAAATAGGTTTTCTTGGTAAAAGAATTTTGCTGGAAATGCAGAAATATCGCTGTGCATTCGTCCTTGATGTATGAGTTGAGCAAAGGCATGTTCCCAGTGGTTATTTTTGCAAGTTTGCAATAGGCGTTCAAAAAATGAGATGCGACAATCTTTTAGGCCAATATCTAGCAGTTCTTTCTCTTGAACCGCCGAGCTGTACTCGTTTTGGAGTACAATAGTGGCTAGCTGGTTGTGGTCGCCAATAAGAATAAACTTCTCTACTTTAGATAACACCCCCATTAATTGAGGCTCTAATATTTGAGATGCTTCATCTATAATGGCTACATCAAACTTCTTGAGGTTAAATAGCTCTTGCTTTCCGTTAATGGAGGATAGGGTGGAGATAAATATGCGGGTTTCTGCCAACTCTTTCAGCAATGCTGCTCTGCTGTCAGATTTTTCTGCAATGTTTTGTAGCAGTCGGTGTTTGTAAGGGTCACCACATGATAGTTCAGTGCCCACTCTTATATATTTGTTGCAAGCACCATCTTCGCAGCCAAATGCTGCATTTACTGCTTCGCACAACTCGTTTACAGCCCTATTAGTATATGCCAACACCAATATGTTTTTAGATTTGTCGGCATAGTAGTTCTCAATTAGGCGACGTGCAAATATAGAAGTCTTTCCTGTTCCAGGAGGACCAACTATTAAAAAATAGTTATCGGCCGCCATTGCTTTCTCAATAACTTTGTCTTTGTAGGGTGTAGATTCATCAAAATGAGTGTTTTGTGCTGTGGGTGCTGTTACACCCAGTAAGAGGTTTCTCTTCTCTCTAGGTGCATTTAGAAACATAAACAGACTTTTGTACATGCTGTTGTACGACGAGTCCATGGTGTCGTGTTCTATTGCCCAATAAGTATTGCCTGTAAAGTGTTTCTTGTTGCGCTGTTTGTAACGAAAACGCACTTCTACTTCATTAGCATTGATGGTGGATACAACTCCTTTTAGAATCTGATTGTTCAATACGCTGTCATTCTTATTATTGCGAGGATAAACAATGCAGATATCACCTTCACGAAAGTTGACTAACTCATTTTGCTGTGTGGTGCGGTTGAAGATAATTTTCATGTCATTGGCGCTGTCATCAATTGATGCAATAGTAAGGTTGTATAGCAAGTCTAATGCTTCTGCACGCTCTTCAAACTCGCTATTCCACAAAGCAGCTACACCAACGGGCGATTCATGTGCTATATCTCCAATCTTTTGCAAGTATAACTCTTTGGAGATGAATTGTACAAAGCGATAGAAATACATTCTCTCTACTGGTGTACACTGTGTGAGGGTTTGCTCAATTACCCTTATCTTTTGGATAAAGAAGTCAGGCGTTCTTTTTGAAGTGTTTATCATTGAGCGCAAACTTCTAAACTGTGTTTGCACATCTTCTATTGTTCCTTGGCTTATTGCATATTCATTGTAAACAATGAGGTTGCGCAGATTGATTATCTCTTTTTCAAGATTCTGATAAATAGCTGCAAATCGCAAGTTCTGTCCAGGGTGAATGCCTGCAGAATAGAGAATAGCTGCATCTATATTGCGCGATGTTTGCTTGTAAACACTCTCAATCATTAATCTATAAACAGCAGTTTGAACCTCATGACTTAAATCTATTTTACCTGTATGATGAGTGGGCCATGGTAAACTACCAGACTTCAGCTCCACTATTTTGTAGGAGTTGTCGTTAAAGCCAGTTTGCAAGAGGTCTAATCGGCCTTGAAAACCATATTTTTCACTAAAGAACGAAGGTTCAAGTGTGCTTTGCTTCGGGTTGATATTTTGTTGAGGAAAATCGTGAGTTATTACACGTTTTATGTTGTGAAATTGAGCTTTGGCTTTATCCATAAACTTACGAAAGTCTTCATCCGAGATTATATCTTCGCAAGTAGCATATTCAAATGGTGATTGCTTGAATGATTGCAGAAAAACTTCATTAAATTCAAGTTCATCGGGGTTGTCTGCAAATATTAGCTCATCAAGAAAATAGTTGGCCAGATTACCTAAAAGCAGGTAGTCTCTGTTTTCCATCAACTCAAACTTATTCATAAAATAGTTGAGGTGCGATATGCTAAAGTTGTTGAAACACATAGCAATGGCTGATGCATCAATCAGGTAGTCTGGCTCAAAGACTATTATTTTGGGCACAATGTATCCATCGTCATCTATAGTGTTGTCTATAAGATTGAGCTGTGCATTCTCTTTGAAAAGCGAAACTGAGGGAGTGAAAATATCATTGTCGGGGCTCACATCGTAACGAACTGTTACTTGCTTGCCAGGACTCTTTTCAACTACACATTGCATGGTGCAATTATCTTTGTCTATAGAAAGTATTTGTACGCGCAGTGTATCTTCAATAGAAGTGGGTGCATCGGTATAACTTTCAGTTTCTTTCTTCGATAACTTACTTTCAGTGGTTTTCTCAGATATTGTTTCACCAGAAATGTATTTGCATAGCTCAGTTATTGCTTGCTCCGATTGGTTGTATGTTTTTTGGTCAATGGGTGTGTTGTTCTTTCGCTGTTCTTTAACCTTTACACGAAAGTTTTGTAGCTCCCACTCAGTTTTTTTAGGCAAGTTATACTTTTGAGCAATAAATACTATTCTAGAAAAGAGTGTAGAAAATTGCATGGCCTGGTTTTGTGTAACCTCTTTGCAAAGTCTTTCTAAGAGTTGATTTAGCTCTATTGCTTTATCTGCAAGCCCTTTATCTGCAAGTTTAATAGTGCGAATATCTTCGCGATAGTTATCTGTGTTTATCATGTATGTTGTCAAATTAAATTTAGAGGTTGAGCAGTTTTGGAAGAAAGATAATCAATCCAGCTATCAATGCTGCTATCGCAGAAAAGAGAACAGCTGCAGCGCTCAAGTCCTTTGTCTTTTTGATGCTCTCTTCAAATTTTTTATTGCAAGTAAAGTCAGATAAGTTCTCAATGGCAGAATTTATTGCCTCTACTGTAAATACTAAGCATATTACAATGCAAAGAACAATCCACTCAGTTGATGAAATGTGAAGGAAATAGCCCATAAGGAGTGCCACAACAGCAAGCAAAGCTTGTATTTTAGAATTGGGTTCTTCTGTGAACAGAATATACACACCATTGAAAGCATGCATAAAAGCTTTCACTCTCCCTTTTATATAATTGGCAACACGATTTGTCATAATTTTGAATTAAATGATTAGTTGAGCGATAAGTGTTGTTAAAGCTATTTGAGTGTCAACTCAAATACATAGTCGTCCATAACAAACCCATCTCCAATATCTATCTCCTCCTCCTTCACCAATTGAAAGTGATGCTTGTTGTAAAAGCTAATAGCTTTGGTGTTGTACTTGTTTACATTCAAATAGATAGCCTTGTTATTAGCCTTTAGGGCTTCTTGTGCTACAAAATCCACCATTGCTTTGCCCACACCCATCCGTTGAGAGTTGGGAGCAATATAGAGTTT
>CAZBVD010000147.1:0-1145 GCA_964495235.1 uncultured Dysgonomonadaceae bacterium
AGCTAATGGTTGGCGATTACAAACCCCCATAGTGGACTTTCACCACCAAGTTAAGTACCATGCACGGCACACTAAAAAAGAGGCTCCAACAATAACTTAGTTGAAGCCTCCTATTATATAAATTCACTGCACTTGAAAGTAACAATGAGCAGAATTTACTCTTTCTCCTTCTCTTTTATTCCAGCAATTTCAGGGTCAATCATAATTCTACCACAATATTCACAAACAATTATTTTTTTACCCATCTTGATATCCATTTGCCTTTGTGGTGGTATTTTATTAAAACAACCCCCACAAGCACCCCGCTGAATGGGAACAATACCTAAACCATTGCGTGCATTTTTGCGAATACGTCTAAATGCAGTAACCAAACGAGGCTCGATAGATGCTTCTACTTTTTTTGCTTTATCTCTTATCTTCTCTTCTTTTGCTTTTGTTTCAGAAACAATATCATCAAGTTCTTTCTGCTTATGATCTAAATCAAGCTTCTTCTCTTTCAATTGATTGTTGGCATCTTCAATTAGTTTGGCAAGCTCTTTTTGCTTCTCAACAAATTCACGTGAGCGCTTTTCAGCCAATTCAATTTCAAGAGTTTCATACTCCACCTCTTTTGTTAGATGGTCAAACTCTTTGTTGTTTCGCACATTTTCGAGCTGAGTGTTATATTTTTCAATTTTTGATTTGCTAGTTTCAATCTTCATTTTTTGCTCTGTAATGTTAGACGCAATCTCTTTAGAGTCTAATTCAAACTTGCTTATACGTGTTCCCAAACCAGCAATCTCATCATCAAGATCGGCAACCTCCAATGGCAATTCACCGCGCAATGTCTTGATTCTATCAATTTCAGAAAGATACATTTGCAATTTATATAAAGTGCGTATTCTCTCTTCTACTGTAATCTCTTTTTCTTTTTTAGTACTTTTTTTAGCAGCCATAGTATATCTATATTTAAATTGTTAAAGACAAAAAAATGCAGTAATCAATAAATGAGTTTTTGAATATACACTCTTTTATTGCTTACTACATCATTTGCAAGAAGCGGGATCGATATGTCAACCGCCTATGTTTACAAATAATTTACCGGATTAGAATCGAATGCCGATAAATGCATTACAAAGTTAGGATATTTTTTTGATATAGCATCA
>CAZBVD010000147.1:1277-5073 GCA_964495235.1 uncultured Dysgonomonadaceae bacterium
TGTTGAACCCAGTCGTTTGCAATTGGATATAAATCAAACACAGGCTCTTCGTATGGATGCACAGCGATAAGCGCACTAACAACTTCGTTCTTCTTCATTGCTGGAACAATAGTTTCAATACGCACTTCGGGCTCGAAGTGCAATTCACCTATCTCTCCAACATGAGGGTTAGCACCTTCTTTAGCTCTGAATGTACCCTCACCCTCTAAGTTATAACTACAGCTATCATAATCACCAATATTGCCTGCTCCGGCATTGAAGATAGCATTGCGAACTATTTCGGCATGAGTATGAGGAACTGTGGTGATAAATTTAATCAATGAATTGCTTTTAGGGGTTAAGATCCTGATATTTTCAAGCCCCATCATACTAGCCAACTTAAAATTGACGCCACCGTTTGCATTGTCAAGATTGGTATGTGCAGCATATAGGGTTATATCATTTTTAATAGCTTTAATCATACAACGTTCTGTATAGTTTTTGCCAGTTAAAGACTTAAATGATTTAAAAGCAATAGGGTGATGGGCAATAATAAGGTTGCATTTCAATGAAATAGCTTCATCTATTACATCTTCCGTAACATCAATACAAAACAATGCTCCAGTTACTTCTCTGTTTACGTCACCTACTTGTACTCCACTATTATCGTATACTTCTTGTAATGGTAGCGGAGCTAGAGTTTCTATTACTTGAAGGATTTCTTTTATGCGCATGGTTCGTTTAATTGAATTGGTTAATTAGTTTTATTAAGAAAAACAAATACTATGTTGCTTTCGCTTTTGAAGCATTTTGATAATTTGATGAATATTTAAAACTAAATAATTCTCATTTTACATATAATGACTTAAGAGCAATTGATTTCTTACAAACAATACTTACACAAATATAAACTATTTTCTTTACTTTTGTAACATACAACTAATTCGATTAGTTTATAAGACTATAAAAGTCACCCTATTTTCTTATATTGCATCATTAAATTACAAATATATTTACATCATTAGAAAAATGAAAAATAAAAAAACATTTGTGCTATTCATTGCTTTATTCACAGTTGTTATTTTAAGTGCACAACAGAGACAACAAAACGTGGAAAATGTATTCACAAAAACATTAATAAATTTCGACCCATCTACACATCCCGATGGACTGAATAATAAAGACAGCATTGTCATTATTGGTAATGGAAGAATTGCTTTGAAAAAAGTGCAACTTCCACATTTTACTCGAAACACAGAGTTGAAGGCTAAAATAACATTGGTATCCAACGGTGACCCATGGGACAAAAGTGGTTCGTGCTTCATTATCCCAATAGATTCGGATATAAACATGATGGATATAGCAGGAGGCACTAAAACATATCCTACTGTAGATTCATTATTATATGAGAATCTAACAGGAATTGTTCAAGGACCCAATTACAAGCCAACAGTAGAATTAATGCGCTTTATGACACCTTTTGGAGTTGGTCATTTTAGTGATGATGACAATGAACTATCTGCTAAGCGCAAACCAGTATATATTGATGGATGGGCAAAAAACGTGGTTTGGCAAGAAGATATTTCAGACTTGTTGCCCTTATTTGAAAACGAAGTATATGTAGGAATCTTTATCGACACTTGGACAAAAGATGGATACGTTATTGATTTAGAAATAACATACAACGAAGGCAAACTGCCCTGCGATATTAAAACTGCTAAACATGTTGAGCCACTTATCAACACAGTTTACTATTTTGGACAGAAACATCCTGATATTTTTGCACGCAAAGATGTAGATATACCATTTACAATTCCTATTGGAGCTAAAAATGTGCAATTAAAATATATCACTACCGGTCATGGAGGTCATTCAGGTGGTGATGAGTTTCGTCCACAAGAAAACGTTTTAAGCATAAATGGAGAAGAAGTTTATAGTTTCACGCCTTGGCGTACAGATTGCGCATCATTTAGAAGATTCAACCCATCTACAGGTGTATGGTTGCGAGAAAGAACTGTAGCATACATAGGTAGAGGAGGAAGAGCTGAAAAAGAAATAGAAGAACCCATAGCATCTTCTGATCTATCGCGCTCTAATTGGTGTCCTGGAAGCAATGTGCCACCAGTTGTTATATCATTAAATGATATTGAAGCCGGCAAGCATATACTAACTATAAGTATTCCAGAATCTAAAGAAATAGATGGCGAGAAGCTAAACCATTGGTTAGTATCAGCCTACTTGGTGTGGGAAGAATAACATTCAGAAACTCTAAGTTAATTTACAAATTAAGAGAGACTCAATGTTTTGAGCCCTTATGTATATAATAAAAAAAACGTTGCAAATATTTTGCAACGTTTTTTTATAGGGCTATAATAAAGATAGTATATCTTTATTCTTTATCTGCTTTAGGCTTATCAGTTGTATCTTTTATATCTTCTGAAGCTTCAGAACCAGTTTCTACTTGAGTTGCAGTAGTTGATGAAACTGTTGCTGTATCGGTAGCTTTCCTGCGCGAACGACGTCTTCTTGTCTTCTTAACAGTAGTACTATCTTTAAGCATATTTTCATTGTAGTCAACTAGTTCTATGAAACACATAGGTGCATTGTCTCCTAAGCGATGTCCTGTTTTAATTATACGAGTATAACCTCCTGGACGATCACCAATTTTTTGAGAAACATTTTGAAACAATTCTGTTAAAGCCTCTTTGTCTTGTAAGGTCTTAAAAACTATTCTTCTTGAATGAGTTGTATCTTCTTTGGACCTAGTAATAATTGGCTCAACTACCTTCTTTAATGCTTTGGCTTTAGGCACAGTAGTGAAAATGCGTTTATGCATAATCAATGACACTGCCATATTAGAAAGCATAGCTTTTCGATGAGATGATGTACGCCCTAAATGATTTATCTTTTTATTATGTCTCATTTCTTATTTAATCTTTATCTAATTTATATTTGGAAATATCCATAGCGAAGGTTAGATTCAATCCTTCAAGCAACTCTTCAAGCTCGGCAAGAGATTTTTTACCAAAGTTTCTAAACTTAAGTAAATCGTTCTTATTGTGCTCAACTAGCTCGCCCAATGTTTCTACATTGGCAGCTTTTAAACAATTAAGAGCTCTTACAGAAAGGTTGAGATCAGATAATTTTCGCTTAAGTAATTGACGCATGTGAAGTAATTCTTCATCGAACTCTTCAAGATTGTCTGCATCAATAGTTTCAAGCATGATTTTATCGTCAGAAAAAAGCATGAAGTGATGAATCAATATTTTCGCAGCCTCTTTCAATGCATCTTTAGGATGAATTGAACCATCTGTAACAATTTCGAGATTAAGTTTTTCATAATCCGTTTTTTGTTCAATTCGATAGTTCTCTACATCATATCTTACATTTCTAATAGGTGTAAAAATTGAATCAATTGTTATAAGCTGAACATCTTCCTCAAGTAGTGTTTCTCTGTTTTCGTCTGCCGAAACATAACCTCTACCTTTGTTAATAGTTAGCTCCATGCGGATTTCAGCTTTTTTCTCTAAATGGCATATTACCAAATCGGGATTCAGCACTTCAAATCCGGTCATTAAACGTCCTATATCACCAGCTTTAAATTCATCTGATCCAGAGAATTTAATACTTACTTTTTCGTTGTCTATTTCGTCTACAATTTGCTTAAAACGAACCTGCTTCAAATTGAGAATAATGTTAGTCAAGTCTTCGAGAACTCCTGGAATAGTCGCGAATTCATGTTCTACACCTTCAACTTTAAGGGAGGTGATTGCAAATCCTTCTAACGAAGAAAGCAAAATGCGACGCAATGCATTGC
>CAZBVD010000148.1:0-5037 GCA_964495235.1 uncultured Dysgonomonadaceae bacterium
TCACTTTCACCAAAAATATTTCATTCTTCTAAACACATGGTTTTACTGGTGATCCTTAGTGACGTAATTCGACAGGTTTGGTGATGGAAGTTTGAAAAACTAAATAATCGCACCTAGAAACACTAATGCCCACTATCTATAATAAATACCCTAAATATTGAACAAGAAGTTTTGTAAACAGACTCTAGCTTTTCTGCTTCTAAAGTTGCTAATTAGCTAATCTATAGTAGCATTTTCTTCGTTTTAACAATGTTTTCCAAAGAAATAATATATCTTTGTAAATTATAGTGCTTTATATCAAAGCAATTAAAAACAATAACAACACAGTTGTAGAGAATTATATTAATAAGACTCTCACAAAATTATTCCATTCATTTTAAAGAATACTTAATAATGAAACATCTCACTATTTTAAGCTTAGCTATTATGATGCTAGTTTCTTGTACGCCAAACAAAGAGGCCAAAGAAGATGGCGCCATTTTTTACACAGAGTTTGATACTCCTTATGGCATGCCTCCTTTCGATGAAATTACAAACAAAGACTTCAAACCTGCTTTTGAAAAAGGTATTAAACAACAAACAGAAGAAATTGACGCAATTGTCAACAACCCTGAAGCACCCACTTTTGAGAACACAATTGTTGCACTCGATAACAGTGGTGCTATTCTAACACGTGTGTCGCGCGTTTTTTACGGACTTAGCGGTGCTGAAACCAACGACGAAATTAAAGCAATTGCTGAAGAGTTGTCGCCCATCTTATCTGAGCACAGCGACAACATTAGCTTAAACAGCAAATTATTTGAAAGAATAAACACACTACACAAAAATATAGACAACCTTGGTTTGACTAAAGAGCAAGAGCGTTTGCTAGATGAAAACTACAAAAGCTTTGTACGCTCTGGTATCATGCTAGACGATGAGCAAAAAGATAGACTAAGAGAGATTAATAAAGAGCTATCTGCTTTATCACTAAGCTTTGGCAATAACTTGCTAGAAGAAACAAATGGTTTTAAACTAGTTATTGATAACGAAGAAGACTTGTCGGGATTGCCAGAAGGAGTAAAATCAGCAGCTGCTCAAGTAGCTAAAGATAATGGCGAAGAAGGCAAATGGATGTTTACGCTTCAAAAGCCAAGCTGGCTACCATTTTTGCAGTATGCAGACAACCGCGACTTGCGCGAAAAGCTATACAAGGCCATGTACACACGTGGTGATAACGACAATGAGTTTGACAACAAAGAGATCATAAACAAGATTGTGAACTTGCGTCTTGAGAAAGCAAACCTGATGGGTTTTAAATCGCATGCCGACTTTGTAATGGAAGAACGCATGGCAGAAAAGCCTGAGAATGTTTATAAACTACTAAACGAAGTATGGGATTTTGCAGTACCACAAGCTAAAAAAGAAGCAGCAGAAATGCAAGCTATGATTGATGCTGAAGGTGGTAACTTTAAACTACAAGCATGGGATTGGTTCTACTATACTGAAAAAGTGAGAGAGCAAAAATACGCGCTTAACGAAGCCGAGTTGAAACCTTATTTCAAAATGGAAAACGTGAGAGAAGGTGTGTTTGCAACTGCCAACAAGCTATACGGTTTGAACTTTAAGAAATTGGACAACGTTCCTGTTTATCACCCAGAGGTGGAAGCTTACGAAGTGACTGATGCAGACGGATCGCACGTGTCTGTTTTCTACACAGACTATTTTCCACGCGATGGTAAAAGAGCTGGTGCATGGATGAGTAGCTTCCGCGGACAAAGCATTCAAAATGGTGAAAACATTCGCCCATTGATTTACAATGTGGGTAACTTTACACGCGCAACAGGCAACACTCCTGCATTATTGACATTGGACGAAGTGGAAACACTTTTCCACGAATTTGGTCATGCACTACACGGCATGCTTTCTAACGTTACTTACAGTGGGTTGTCGGGAACTAGTGTCACTCGCGACTTTGTTGAGTTACCTTCGCAAATAATGGAGCATTGGGCATTTCATCCCGAAGTGTTGAAAATGTATGCTAAGCATTACGAAACTGGTGAGGTTATACCTGATGAGTTGATAGAAAAAATAGATGCAGCCTCTAAATTTAATATGGGCTTCATAACTACAGAGTTTGTTGCTGCTGCCTTATTAGACATGGAGTACCATACACAAACAGAACAAAGAGTATTTGATGTGCGCGAGTTTGAAAAGAATGCAATGAAAAAAATTGGTTTAATGGACGAAATTATACCACGCTACCGTAGCACCTACTTCTCACACATATTTAGTGGAGGTTACTCAGCAGGATACTACAGCTACTTATGGGCTGAGGTGCTAGATTCAGATGCTTTTCAACCGTTTGTTGAGAATGGCATTTTCCACCAACCATCGGCAAAGTCGTTCCGAGATAATATACTATCGAGAGGTAACTCTGATCACCCAATGACACTTTACAAAAAATACAGAGGTGCAGAGCCAAATCCTGTTTACTTACTCAAGAATAGAGGTTTTGTTGACTAGTTCTATCTACTAAAGATAGAAAAAAAACAACACACTATATATTGAAGATAGGTGTCGCTGATAAAAAAAGTTGCATATAAACTGTCTTAAAAGACAAAAAAAGTTTATATTTGCAATCACAAAAATAAGAGGCATGTAAATGCCTCTATTTTTGATATCATATATTGATAATCATATAAAATCAAAACAATAATCAAAAAGTAAAAGTGTAATGTTAAACAAAGGATTTATAAAAGTCTTTGCAATAGCACTCGCCATTATTTGTTTGTACAACTTATCATTTACAGTGGTAAGCAACGTTTACAACAATAAAGCCGATACGTATGCTGACGGAGATTTAAACCTGAAAACTGAATATCTTGATTCACTATCAACAGAGAAGGTTTATTTAGGTTATACATTAAAACAAGTTCGCGAAAAAGAAATTGGTTTAGGACTCGACCTTAAAGGCGGTATGAACGTAATTTTGGAAGTTGACGCTAGAGGAGTATTGAGTTCGTTGGCAAATACCGATGACCCTCAATTTAATGATGCACTACGCGAAACGGTTGCAGAAAACAGAAGAGGAAGCTCGCAAGACTTTATCTCTCTTTTCAAACAAAAATATCAAGAGATTGATCCGAATGCGAAATTGGCAAATATTTTTAGCATTACAATGAACGATCGCATAAGTCCGGCAGACTCAAACGAGAAAGTGATTGCCGAACTGCGAAAAGAATTGGTAAGTGCCGCCGACAACTCATTTAATGTATTGACTACGCGTATTGACCGATTTGGTGTGGTTGCTCCAAATATTCAAAGACTTGAACGTGCCGAGCGAATTCTTATTGAATTGCCAGGTATTAAAGAACCCGAACGTGTGCGTAAACTACTACAAGGTAGTGCCAATTTGGAGTTCTGGAAAACCTATAATGTAAATGAACTCACAAATGGATTCAACGAAATAAACTCTCGCTCAACTGCTTATTTAGCTTCAAAACAAGCTGACTTATCAGCTACAGAAGAAACTGAAGCAGCACTAGACTCGCTATCTGAAGAGTCAACAATGGTTGTAGCAGAGAAGACGGAAGAGTGGAACCATAAACAAATAAATATTGATAAATCTTTTATTCAATATTTTGCTGATCCTTACTTTGCTAGGCCCGGTGCTTCAGGTTCAATTATTGGAACTGCATCAAAAAATGATACTGCTCAAATAAACTTCATGCTTGATAAATTTAAAGACTCATTCCCTGGCGATGCTCGCTTTAAATGGGGCTTTAAAGCTATAGATGCTCGTGAAACATATTTTCAACTATTTGCATTGCGTGGCGATGGTTCGAAACGCGGACCTGCTCTGGATGGTGATGTAGTTGTTTCGGCAAAGGCTGATGCTGGCCAACGTGGTTCGGCATGGGAAGTGAGCATGCAGATGAACTCAAGTGGCTCTAGCCGCTGGGCAACCATTACTGGAACTGAGAAAGGTCGTGCCATTGCTATTGTATTGGACGGCTATGTATATTCAGCTCCAAATGTGAATGACAAAATTGAAGGTGGTCGTTCACAAATTACAGGTAACTTTACGCCCGAAGAGGCAAAAGACTTGGAGAACACGCTAAAATCTGGTAAGATGAAAGCGGGTGTTCGTATTGTACAAGAAGACATTGTGGGTCCATCCTTAGGTCAAGAAGCAATTAATGCAGGTTTGATATCATTTATTCTTGCATTGGTAGTTTTGTTTGCTTTCACAATATTGCTCTATGGTATGATTCCTGGAACTGTAGTAAACTTAGCCCTATTGCTCAACTTCTTCTTTATACTTGGGGCATTAGCTGGTTTTGGAGCAGTGCTAACACTGCCTGGTATTGCAGGTATGATTCTTTCGTTGGGTATGGCGGTTGACGCAAACGTACTTATCAACGAACGTATAAAGGAAGAGCTAGAAGGTGGTAAAACTTTACGAAAAGCAGTAGAGGACGGATACAAAAATGCTTTCTCTGCAATTTTTGACTCTAACTTAACCACAGTTATTACTGCAATTGTACTGGCTTACTTCGGAACAGGTCCGATAAAAGGATTTGCCATTACACTGATAATTGGTATTCTATCGTCGTTCCTTACTGCGGTATTCCTTACACGTTTGGTTTACGAAGCCAAGTTTGCAAAAGGAAAATGGCAAGAACTTACTTTCACTACCAAGTTAGCTCAGAGAATATTTAAAAGACCTAATTTCAAGATTCTTGAAATTAGAAAGAAATCTTTTATAGTTGTAGGTGCTTTTATACTAGTAGGTGCTATATCTCTATCAACATTGGGTTTAAACAAAGGTATTGACTTTACTGGAGGTAGAAACTATGTGGTGAGATTTGAAGAGCCTGTTAAAACAAGCGATATTCAAGAATCATTGGGCAAGTCATTTGGTGAAAGTGTGAGAGTTATTACAATTGGTTCAAGCAACCAGGTACGTGTCTCTACCAACTATATGATTGATAGCGATGACCCAGATATTGAACTGAAAACAAGAGCACTTCTTGGCGAAGGTCTTACCGAGTA
>CAZBVD010000149.1:0-5019 GCA_964495235.1 uncultured Dysgonomonadaceae bacterium
TTATCTTTACCGAACAAGATGAATTGAAAGAGTTGGGTAAAATTGCTATGAAGACTAGGTACTAAATTACGCTTAATTTAACTCATCCCAATTTTAATATTGAGCTTTCAATAAAAGGTTGGGATGTTTTTTTGTATATTCGTTGCTAGAATGAAAAAACAACTATATTGCTTTGTTTTTTTGTATAACCATAACAAAACAACAACTTATATGAAATAAAAAAACAGTATTAAATATTATGAACCATCCATTATCACTTTTCAAGTTTTGCCCAAAATGTGGCTCAAAAGAATTTAACATCAACAATGATGAGTCTAAAAAATGCGCGAACTGCGGATTTATCTATTATTTCAATGCAGCAGCGGCAGTAGTTGCTGTAATTGTAAACTCTAAAAACGAGGTGCTTGTTGCTCGTAGAGCAAAAGACCCAGCAAAGGGTACACTTGACCTTCCGGGCGGATTTGCATCAATGCATGAAACTATTGAGCAAACTGTACGTCGCGAAGTACTTGAAGAAACGAGTCTAAAAGTAGATGATGTAAACTTTTTATTCTCAATCCCTAATCTTTACGAATATTCGGGATTTGTAGTTCACACAATGGATATGTTCTTTCAGTGTAAAATAGATGATTTTAGTAATATGAAGGCACAAGACGATGTGTTGGAACTACTTTTTATACCAAAACAAGAGTTGAATCTAGAAGACTTCGGTCTAAAATCGATAAGAGAAGGAATTGAAAAATTACAAACATTAGTTATATGAAAAAAATTATTTTGCTGTTATGTGCCATCGGAGTGTTTTCGATTGCAACTGCACAAAGAGCAGCTACTAAAGAATCGCCCCAAAAGTTGTTTGATGAAGGGCAACAGATGTTTTACGAAGAAAACTATACTGGTGCACATGATTTACTAACTAAGTACATTGAGCAAGCTACTAATGCAAGCCAAATAGAGCAAGCTGAATATTTGATGGCAACATCGGCTTTTTACCAGAAAAACCCAAAGAGTGGTGATATAATGAAGGATTTTTTAGGCAAATACCCCGAAACTATACATCACAATAAGATAAAGTTTCTGATTGGGTCGCATCATTTTAATGAAAAAGAATGGAACAAAGCTATTTTTTGGTTTGATCAAGCAAACTTAGACTACCTAAGTGTAGAAGAGCAGGAAGATTATAGTTTCCGTTTGGCTTATTCAGATTTGCAAGCAGGCAATAAAGATAAGGCTGCACGCCTATTTGGTTTGTTATCGGAAAATAGTAGCAAGTATAGAGATGCAGGAAACTTTTATTATGGATATATTGAATATAGTAATGGAAACTACAACAATGCACTCAGCCGTTTTAGACTTGTAGCAAACAACCCTGAATATGGGCAAGAGGTAGCTTTTTATACAGCTCAATCTACTTTCTTGAAAGAAGATTTAGAAGAAGCTATACGATTATCTGATGCTTTTGTGAGCAGATATCCTGCAAGTGAACATGCAGCAGAGATGTATAGGATATTGGGTAACAGTAACTATAGACTGGGTCGTTCATCGCGAGCAATACCCTATTACGAAAGATATCAACAAAGAGTTGCAGAACCTTTGCGAGGCGATGCTTATTTTTTAGGACTTTCTTATTTGGAAGCAAACAATCTGAGCGAAGCTGTGAAAATGTTTCAGTATGCTACAGGTGAGAATGATGCGTTGGCACAAAATGCACATCTTTATTTAGGACAAGCTTATTTGAAGATGAACGACAAGCCAAAAGCACAAATGTCTTTTGCAACAGCATCGCGCAGCAATTTTGATGCGAAAGCACGCGAAACTGCTATGTTCAACTATGCATTGCTAACACATCAGACAAACTTTTCGGTGTTTAGTGAATCAATTACCTTGTTTGAAAACTTTTTACGCGAATATCCAAACTCGCAATATGCCAACCAGGTAAACGATATACTTGCCGAGACCTTTCTTACAACAAAAGATTACAACGCAGCACTTGCTGCAATAAATAGAATTGACAAACCTGCCCGACGTATATTAGAGGCCAAACAAATGGTGTTGTTTCAACTAGGAACACAACAATTTGTGAACGGCAACACTAGCCAAGCAATTGATTTCTTCGATAAATCTATTAATATGGGCAACTATGATAAGCAAGCACGCGCTAGCGCTTACTTCTGGCGAGGAGAGTCGAAGTATAAAATAAATAACTTTTCTGCTGCATCGTCAGACTTTCAATCATTTACACAAGAAGCAGCAAAGTCTGATGAGAACTATGCACTTGGATTTTACAACCTTGGTTATTCGCGCTTTAAGCAAAATCAGTATGCTACTGCACGCACAGCGTTTCAGAACTATGTAGCTGCTGAAACCAACAAAGATACGCGTGAGTATGCAGATGCTCATAACAGAATAGGCGACACCTACTATTTTAGCAGAAACTTTGCCGATGCTGAGCGCTACTATAGCGCAGCATCTAATCTAAACCCTGCAAGTGCTGACTATGCCGCTTATCAACGAGCCTTTGTGATGGGATTGCAACGCGACTATCAAGGCAAGATAAATGCTTTGGACAAACTGATGCAGGCTTATCCTAATTCTCATTACGTTGACGATGCTTTATTTGAAAAAAGTCGTGCATTGGTTATGCTCAACAGAGAAAATGAGGCTGTGAGTGTGCTTAATAAACTAATAAGTGAATTCCCACAAAGTCCGCTTGCAAGACAAGGTGGTGTGCAATTGGGGCAACTGCATTACAATGCCAACCGCTACGAACAAGCTGTTGATGCATATAAAACTGTAATAAAAACTTTTGCAGGATCTGAAGATGCACGTTCTGCTTTGCAAGCCCTTGAAACTGTGTATAAAGACATGAACAATATTGATGCTTATGTGAAATATGTAAATTCATTGCCTGGAGGAATGCGTATAACTCCTTTGCGCCAAGACTCGCTTACTTATATGGCAGCAGAAAGCCTATATATGCGAGGCACAAAAGGAAATGCAGAAATTTCGCTCACCAAATACTTGCAAAGCTACCCCAATGGTGCTTTTACAAGCGATGCGCACTACTATTTAGGTGTGATAGCTGATGAAAATAGTGACAATAAAGAGGCAATGTCGCACTTCAAACAAGTGATAGAAGCCAACAATGGCAAGTTTCTTGAAAACAGTCTGGTATATGTAGCACAAACGGAATATAACCAGGGCAATTACCAAGAGTCTTTAACCTATTTTGCACGTTTAAATAATGTTGCACAATCATTGGCTCACAAACAATTGGCCCAAATGGGTATAGCTCGTGCAAACACAAAGCTAAGTAACTACCACGAAGTGACGCGTGTAATAGATACTTTATTGGAAAACAAAAATCTATCTCCAGAGACTATCACTGAAGCTCACTATCTACGAGGAAAAGCTTACCAACAAGTGAGAGAAGTGGATAAAGCGATGACCGATTATGCAATAATTGCAAAGGATACAAGAAGTGTATATGGAGCAGAAGCTCAGTTTCTATTGGCACAAGCTTACTACAGTTGGCAGTCTTATGACAAAGCTGAAGCACAAGTAAAAGAGTTTATGCAAAAGACTACTCCCCACCAATATTGGTTGGCGCGTGCTCTAATTGTATTGTCTGATACGTATTATGCTAAAAATGATAAGTTTCAAGCACGTCAGTATGTAGAGAGCTTAAAAGCTAATTATAAAGGAAGTGAATCGGATATTCAACAAATGATTGAAGAAAGACTCAATAGAGAGTAGGAAAAACGATTAGATAGAAAGCACACAAAAGATAAAAAAATAAGAATAGAATATGAAAAAAAATATATTCACTGTAATAGTAGGGTTGTTTACAATCTTCGGCATCCAGGCTCAAGCACTTCAAGACACAACTCTGACAAGACAGTTGGAATTGCAACGCGAATTTAATCCTACATTGCAAGATGCAAATAAAATAAACAACTTGCCTGTAGTGCGCCAACCACAAGTGACGAAGGCAAACACAGATTATGCCACTTGGACAACACGCGCCACACCACCCATTGAGATAGCGCTGCCCAAACCTGGCAAAATAATGACTGACATTCTTAGTTTACAAAAAGGATATATGAAACTAAATGTTGGGAACTATGGAAATATTGATGGTGCACTAGGATATCGTTTTTTGGATAGCGAGAGCGATAAACTAAACCTTATGTTCCTACACAACTCTTTTAACGGCAATGTAGATTACAATCAAGATGCAACCCCCAGTAAGATAAAGAAGAAATATATGGACAACTTTGCTAAGCTCAATTTCAAACACATGTTTGAGGCTTCAGAGTTTGGTATCTATGGCTCATTTCTACATTCTCAGTTTAACTACTATGGTAACAATTTTGGTGTAGCAAGATTGCTCGAAGACAACAACCAAACCTTAAGCGTATTTAATCTGAAAGCTTCGCTACGCAATACGCAGCCAGAGCCCATCAACTATAGTGGATCTTTTAGTTACCGATATTTTACTACTAAATATGGTAGAAATATTAATGACGATAGTATGGGGGGTAGCCATGTAGATGCAAATGTAGATTTGAATAAATCGTTTATTGGAGGCGACAATTTAGTGGGTATTAAAGGAGAATTCACCGGAGTTTTTTATGATGAAATAAATACCTTAGATGAAGGTGAAAAGATTTCAAACTTTATAATGGTAGATGCAAATCCATATATTCACTTAGAGGGTTTCAATTGGAAAATGAGAGTTGGTGCAAACTTGGACTTTGTATTTGATGACGAAAACAAATTCTATGTTTCGCCTAATGTAGCGCTATCTACAATGTTGACAGATAACACATCGCTTTATATAAATGCTATGGGAGGTGTTGGTAAAAATACTTACCTTGATATGTATAGAGAGTCGCGTTACCTTCGCCCCAACACTATAGTTACTCACTCATACACCCCCTTTGCAATAGATGGAGGTGCTAAAATTGGTGCATTAGATGGGTTTCGTATAGATATCTTTGGAGGATATAAGAAAACTAA
>CAZBVD010000150.1:0-4961 GCA_964495235.1 uncultured Dysgonomonadaceae bacterium
GTAGTGCTATGTAAGATTATTCAGCGTTCTATTAGCGTAAGGAGTTTGCGAACTAGCATTTATCTGTTTGTAGTTGAGAGCAATGGCATATAAGAATACATTGTGCAAAGTGTTTTGTATGATTGAATTGACAAGTAGTATTATATAGTAAGTTGTAATGAGTAATTTGATTGACTGCGAACATTTATCAACATTCAAATAAAAGCGAAGATGAAATTAGCCACAGTGAACGCCTATTAGACAATGTGCAAACCATTAGGAAGATAGCACAAAAAAACACCACCCTCTTAAGACAAGCCCAAGAGAGTGGTGTAATATAAACTACAAGTTTAACTCAGTAATAAATATTTGTATTAGTAGCCGGGATTCTGTTGCTCTTTCAAGTTTGGATTAACATTGATTTCACTTACTGGAATTGGAAGAATTGTGCGGAAATACGTTCTATCAAAACTTTGAGATTCTGGGATTAAAGGATAGTGAAATCCTCTAATGTCTGCATCTGTATAACGAACAACAGTTTCATTGTTCCTCATTGCATCAAAAAAGCGATGACCTTCACCTACAAGTTCTTTTCTTCTTTCTAGTGCAATACGCTCAACCGTAGCATCTGCTTCACTTACTGGTGTTGCATCTGGATTGGCACGTAAAACAATTGAATTCAAATACTTAGCTGCCTTGGTTGGATTTGGAACCTTTGCTGCTGCCTCTGCTGCTATTAAATAAATCTCTGAAAGACGCATAATGGGCAAGCTATTTAAACGCATTTCTCCAACATCTGTTGCAGGAAATTTATTTACAAATACTGTAGCATCCCCAAAATCTTTAATTAAATCTTTATCACTAACAGGAGCTATTAACACTCCATTTCTAACATCTTCTGGATCAGAGTTAAGCATATTCAGAAATGACTCTGTAACAATATAGTCGGCATAACCATCCTCATGCAATAGATATGCAACCCCCTCACGGTCAGCCCAGTCATCGTTACTTGCATTCACAATTTCAAATAACATTTCCTTTCTACCAGTGTCTTTGGTATTCCATCCTGCTACATACTCTTCATTACTCCAAAGTTCGTAAGGCGAATTTTCTATAATCTCTTCAGCTTGATTTAAAGCCAATTCATTCTCACCTGTATATAAATATACTTTCGCTAATAGCCCTTTTGCAACCCAGGAGTTAATATAACCATATCTTTTCTTATCAGAAAGTCCATCTGTTAATGTTAGGGCTTCATTCAAATCTTTCAAAACTTGAGTGTATACATCAGCAACAGAACTTCTTGAAGGCATTGCTTCAGAATCCAAAGGAGTAAGTACAATAGGTACACCTAATGAAGCTCCATTGTCCATTGTGTATGGATTACCATATAATCTCACCAAGTCAAAATGCACCAATGCTCTCACTACTAAAGCTTCAGCTTTTAAGTTATTAAGCTGTTTTTCTGAAGCATCTTTAATATTCCCATTATCGATAGCTTCCAAAAGCCTATTGGCTCTTCTAATTACGTTATAAGGGATATTCCACATATTAGGAGCATTGTCCTCAACATAGCGCATCTCATAAGTAGACGATGATCTATTTCCTGCTTTTAGTGCTTGCATGTCCTCACCTCGAACGTCACCATAATAGAACATTCTTGCAGCATAATAACTGGTACGGCTTGAACTTCCTTGTAATCCATCATACACACCAGTTAAAGCAACTGACGCTGTCTTATAGGAGTTTATTGCCTCACCTGTCCCTACTGAATCACTTGGCACAGTGTTTAACCACTCATCACCGCATGATATAGTTCCAACGAGCAATAATACAATTGCTAATAATTTATATATTTTATTCATATTCATTCTATTTTTTATTAGTTAGGGTTTTAGAAACTGAGTTGAATACCAAAAGTTACAGTTTTCAACGCTGGAGTTTCGAAATATACTATACCATCAGCTGGTACTTCAGGGTCAAAATCTAATTCTTTCTTTTTAAATGTCAGCAAATTGTTTCCTGAAACATAAGCCCTTACTTTTGACAAACCAGCTCTTTCAGAAATATCTTTTGGAAGACTAAATCCTAGAGTTAGATTCTTCAAACGCAAGTGATCTGTAGAAAGCAACCAACGAGAAGAGTGAGTGGCTTGATTGCCATAAGCAAATTGAGGAAGTTTTGCAACATCTCCTTCTTTTTGCCACATATCTTCCATCTTATTGTATGCAGGAACGTTACCATAATAATGGTATGTACCACCATTTGAATGAATCCATGATGTAGCATCATACGCTTTTCCACCCAATGAGTAGGTAAAGGTCATATTCAAATCGATATACTTCCAGCTAATAAAGTTAGTAAGACCTCCCATTACAGTTGGTTCAGTATTACCTACAATAATTTTCTCCGCTTCTGCTGAGTTTGTTGTTGTATTACGTGCATTTTCAGACTCATCGTTAATATAAAAAGACTCTTTACCTGTTGCAGGATCTACACCCGCATACTCATACATATAATACGAATAAAATGACTCGCCAACCCTATGAACTTGAAGACCTGCGGGTATTTCTTTTTGCCCACCATCAAGCTTGGTCAATTTGTTTTTATTCTGAGCAAGATTTAAAGATGTAGTCCAAAACCAATCTTTATTACTTAGGTTGGTTGACTTCAACTCTACTTCAAAACCCCTATTTCTCATCGAGCCAACATTTTTAAGAATGCTACTTAAACCCGTAGTTGTTGAAATGGGTCTATCTAATAGCAAGTCTTTTGTGCTACGGTTATACCAATCCAATGTTATAGCAAATCGTTCAAGCAACGTTAAGTCAAGACCAATATTAGTAGCATGGTTTTTCTCCCATCTCAAATCTGATCTTGTTCCATCATTTAAAAGTCTTGTTTCTGCTGAACCTGGTTTACCTCCATAATTATAACCGAAACTATAAACTCCCATATATTCATAATAGGAACTAGGTTGTGTACCATTAAGTCCATAAGATGCACGAAGCTTAGCATCTGTCAAAAAACTTGCATCTTCCATAAAAGCTTCTTCGCTCAACCTCCATGATCCTGACACTGACCAAAAATCACCCCAACGTTCTTCTTCAGCTAAACGCGAGCTTCCATCTCTACGGAAACTAGCACTTGCATAATACCTACTTTTATAATCATAATTGATACGACCTAATAAAGATGTCATACGAGACCTATCTACTTGACTGCTAGACCTGGTGTTTGATGCATTTCCAATTTCTGGTAAATAGCCAGGATATTGATTACCATTAGCATAGGTATAGTCTAGTTTATAATCTTCTGTTTCAAAACCAAGCAATACATCAATAGAATGATCATCAGCAATTACCTTATCATACGTCAGCTGCGTTTGAGTAGTCAATTTATTTCGATTAAGCATATAGCGCTGAAATACACCGTCAGACGAGCGACCATCATTCGAACGAGGATCCCACCATACACGGTTGTTGGTTTGATTGAAATCATAATTCAACACTTCTTTCAAACGCAGATTATCCCAAATATTCCAAGTTGCCGAAGCAGTATTCATAGAACGGTTAATGGAGTTTCTGTCATAATTATAATCCAATGTTGCTAAAATATTAGCTCCACCCAATGCAGGGAAGTTAGTACTATATGTACCATCTTCATTATAAGGATATGTAGAAGGAGATGCAGTCATACCAACAACCATAATAGGGCTAGCAAAACTTGTTCCCTCACTAATAGAGTTCTGATTTGTCTTTGTAAAGAAAGAGCTGAAATCGAACTTGAATCTTCCAGCAGTATGATTCAAACTTGCATTACCTGTAAAGCGTTCAAAATCGGAATTCTGAGTTAGCCCCTCTTGTTCTGTATATGACAATGAAGCATAAAACTGTGTGTTTTCATTACCTCCTTGTGCACTAAACTCATAGTTTTGATGCGATCCTTTTTTGAAAAGAATGTCTTTCCAATCAGTGTATCCACTCCAAGGCTCAGCTGCAAAAGAATCAATATTTCTATCTGCAAAGGCTATTGCATCAGCTTCTGAAGCGCCACCATTCATGCTATAGTTTACAAACCCATGATGGAGTAATTCTCTTCTTTCTGCTCCACCCAAAACAGGACGATAATCTACAGCCATATCTGAGAAACCCCAGTCAGATTTAAAATTAAAGGTAGTCTTACCAGCTTTCCCTTTCTTAGTGGTAATAACAATAACACCATTCGCTGCACGCGATCCATACAAAGAGGCCGCTGCAGCATCCTTAATTACAGTAATCGACTCAATATCGTTACTATTAATAGTTGACAGCAAACTTGATCCTGCATCCGAATAATCAAATCCTGCCGCATTACCTGCTGACATTGGCACACCATCAATTACATATAAGGGCTCATTACCAGCATTAATAGAACCCATTCCACGAATACGAACAGACTCTACTCCACCAGGTTGACCTGATGTGGATGTAATTTGCACACCCGCAGCACCTCCAGCCAACTTATCTGTTACGCTCAATGCAGGAACATCTTGCATCTTATCTGTATTGATATTTGAAGCTGCACCTGTAAAGGTTGATTTTTTGAAACTACCATAACCAGTTACAATAACTTCATCCAACAACTCGGAATCAGATAACATCACAATTCTCATATTAGGGGTAGCCACAACTTCTTGCGTAACCATACCCACATACGACACAACTAAACGCGCATTATCAGGAGCTGACAAAGCAAAGTTACCGTCAAAATCGGTAACCGTTCCTTGCGAAGTTCCCTTGATAAGCACCGTTGCTCCAATAACCGTTTCACCGGTTTCATCCACTACCACCCCACTCACTTGAGTTTGAGCAGTTGCTATCCCAACGCTTATTAAAAGCAGGGATAGAAATAGCATTAGCTTTTTTTTCATAAAAAATTCTACTTTAAAATTACATTTACAACTAGATCATTAGTCTAGTAGTTCTTTTACTTTTCTATTC
>CAZBVD010000151.1:0-4943 GCA_964495235.1 uncultured Dysgonomonadaceae bacterium
AAAGTTTTAATATTTATAAATTGCATTTAAGTTCGTATTTCTGTCCTTTAATATTTACTTCAACAGACACACCGTTATCCTTAAAGTCTATGTCTTTAAAGGATGCAGTTATTGGTATTTCTGCTGCGTCATCTTTAGTTGGGTATATTACTGTAATATAGCGTGCTGTTTCATTTGCAGATTTCACCATATCTAAAGAGTATGATTTTCTTTTATTCTGTGTTTGCACATTATATGATACTTTTCCTTCAAAAGGCTTGGTGCTGATAGTATTGTTGGCAAAAGATCTAACAGTAATGTTGTTCTTGTCGGAAAAGGCTGTGTGAGAACCAAACTTACTCTCATCCACTACTACTTCAGAATCTGTTCCTTCACACAAATTGAAGTTTAGGTTTACAGTTCCTGTTGCTTGTCCTATGCCCTCGTCAACAATAACAAAGAATTCCTTGTTTACATAGAAAACATAGCGTCTGTGCTTGAGGTTGCTATAACCTTGATTTTCAAATGCTACAATATCATTTGAATTATCTGATATAACTTTAAGAGATTTTCCCATTCCATCTGTTATATCTTTCCCATTCAGGGTCATTGTGTTGTGTACTCTTGTTTGTCTAAACCATGCTCTGTCACTGTTGTCACCACCTTGTGTATAATATGAATATACTCCAGTATCTGGGAAGAAGTTTCTACCATTGTGATACAGCTCAAAAGTACCATTGTCGAGTTGGTTATGGCTCCAAATTCTTGGTACAGGAGATGCATAATTATTGCTAAGTATCATCATTGTTGATGAAGGCTCCCATCCATTTCTCAGTACATAGTAACCTGATGTTGTAAATGCTTTAGGATCGGTATTTGGAGCAACTCCTTGTTTGCCTTGTGAAGACATATACAATAATTCTTGATCGTCATTAAACATTTCAACATAACTGGTGAAATTACGCGTAAGTACCGATCTTGTCCATGATGTTTGTCTGGTATCATTAAACCCTGGAACAAGATATCCACCTTGTCTTGGATTAAAAAATCCTGGAAAAGTAAAGTGCTGAACTATTTTAGCAGGTTTATGTAAAGGTTGTCTAAAGTTGGTAGGTATGCTACTTGTTATTGATGGATTGGCGTCAGCCAATTTCATTGCTTCGTAAAAATTAGCTATTGCGCCAATATGATAACTTAAATCTAATTCAAAATGCATGCCATCATCAAGAAATTGTTTTTTCATTTCTTGCCCTAATGTACCATAGCCAGTGTCTAACCATTTAGATGCATCTTTTAATTCTGGAAATATTACTCCAGCAAAAGCAAGAGCATTTGCTTGAGATATAAGTATATTGCCACCTTGCGTGTATGGATACTCAACAAGGAAATTGGCATGGTCTGCAAAATGAATGATAAATTCTGACATCCATTCTGGAGTAAAGTTTATAGAATGTTTAAAGTAGTCAAATAGTTGTGTTTGATCATAAACACGCGATGAAACTTGTAATTGCCACCATGTAGTGTTATTTGTTCCAGATGCAGGTTTTGGATTATTCTCTAACCAGTCTTTATATACTTTTATCCATGATTGTATATATTTCTCATCTTTAGTTGTGCGATATACCTTTGCTTGAGGTACAAACCATTGATGTCTGTGAAGCTGTTTCTGATATTCGTCGTCGGCTCCTTTAGGTTGAAAGGTCCAATCTATTTCTCCGTTTTTTGTTAACGAATAAGGTTTTTCTGTTTCTTTATCTTCATAATAGTTGTTTACAAAAAAACGATTATCGTTTAGTGCATAATCAGCTTTAAGTTTATCTCCTTCTGTTGCATTTGTACTAATAAGAGATATGCTTGGATTTATTATATTTGTGCGATTTCTATAATACTCAAGTATCTCTTTTGCCGCATTGTAATGATTAGAGTTTTCATAATACTGTTTTGCCTTTTCTAATCCTGGGTAATCGAGATTTATAACTTCAAATAACTTTGAGTTTATTGCTTCATTCGGTTTAAGTGGTTTTTCATCTTCTACCTTATCATCGGTTATCGGATCTATGTCATCTGAGCAAAAGGTAAATGCTAAGAGGAGTGATAATAGAAAAAAAAGTTTTTTCATAGTTTGTTAAAAATAAAATTCTCTGTGTTGGTTTTTATATATAGATACTGTTTTTAATTCACGCAAATATAAAGCTTAAAAAAATATTTTGCTTTTGTTTTTCTTCAAGATTACTTTGATATACTGCAATTAGTTTCAATTTTGTGTAATAGAGTATTAAAATTGTATAGTTGTTAATTTTACACTGTTCATTATTAGATTCTTGACTGCTATGGATGTAAATAACTGAATTGATATTGTCTTATTATTCTTTATGTGTATATCTATGTTTTGTATCCTTATTTAACATATTGGATCTTCTGTTTTAGAGATAATTTTCTGTCGTTCTTGTTATAGTTGTTGATAGGATAGTTTTTTTATCTCTCTAACATAACCCTCAAATTAGCTGTGCTATTTATTATTTATTTAAACAATTCTATTGTTTAAAATTGCTATAATTGAGTCTCTAATTTGAATATTGTTCATATTTAATTATCACCAATCAGCATTTAGTAAATACTTTTTACCATCAATAGAAACATTAACCCCTATCTTGTTTTCTATAAAAGTATCGGAATTGAAACTAAATGTAATATCAGGTTGTATTTTAGAGAATGGATGAATTACAGTGATAAATCTTGACGGGGTTTTTTCATTTTTATCCATTTCAAAAACAAAAGCAGGTCGTTTGTTTTTTTCGTTATACTCATATGAAACCCAACCTTCTTCCTCTATTAAACTAAGAGGCTTGTCACTATATGTTCTAACAACAACATTGTTATTGTCATTATAGTTTGTTGTTACGGCAAGTTTATCTTTGTTATAGCTAGTATTTCCTTCTGCTAATTGATAATGTATTCCTACTTTTCCTAATGCATCACCTTTGGCTTCATCCACAATTACAAAAAACTCTTCGTCAACAAAGAAAACTGCACGTCTATGAGAAAGGTTTTTATAGCTTTGGTTTTCAACAACTAGCTTTTGTGCATTTTTATCAGATATATCCCATAGCAATAGTTGTGAGTCTGTTTTTTCTATGTTTTTATTATTTAAAGTTAGTGTGTTGTGAACTCTTGTTTGTCTAAACCACTCACGCTTTTCTAAAATTGCACCATCTCCTCCATATATATAGCTTCCTGAGTCTGGAAAAAAATTGCGTCCATTAATAAAAAGTTCAAAAGTTCCATTGTCAGGTTGATTGTGCCAAAAAGCGGGTGGCCCTGCTTTTACAATCATTGCTGTAGCATCTTTATCCCAGCCAGTTCTAAAAATATAAAAACCTCCATCTTTAAAAGCGTTAGAATTGTATTCAGGTTTTTGACCTTCTGTTTTTTCTGAAGCGAAATACTTTAAGCTACTATTATTTGGAAAAACAGGTTGCCATGTATTGAAATTTCTAACCAAAACTCTTTTACTTCTAGCGTTTGCATCGCTAAAACATGGCATAGAATAGTCAGGAAATGTAATATTATATACATACTCAATCATTTTTTCTATTTTCTGTATATAATAATCTGGGAAATCACCTCTGAACCCATTTAGGTCGGCTATTTCTAAAGCTCTATAGAAGAGGTTGATTGCTGATATATGATAACCTGGGTCGAGTTCGTTTTGCACGCCATCGTCATAAACTTGATTTTCCACTTCTTCAATTAATACACCAACTCCACTTTTACGCCATTTTTCAGCAACTTTTAATTCGGGAAAAAATGATCCGCCATTTATCACCCTTTGAGCTTCAAATAACAAGTGATTGCCTTGTTTTGAATAATTGGCTAATATATGCTCTCCATGTTTGTGAAAGTTAGTCAAGAAGTGAGATAAAAATGCTGGTGTAAAATGTTCACTGTTTTTAAAGAGTATAAACTGTCTTGTTTGATCATCCAAACGGTGGCTAACTTCTAGAGGCCGCCATGCATAACGCATGTTCTCAATTATTTCTTTCTCTTCTTGGGTTGAGCCACCTGAGGTTTTATCAATTAATGGATTCTTTTTAATCCAGTCAAGGTATTGTAATGCCCACTCTTTAGCGTATTTTTCATCGCCTGTTAAACGATAAACTTTTCCCATTGGTGTCCACCAGTAATGGCGATGTAGCTGCCAGCGCAGTTCATTATCTTTTACTGGCCAAAACTTCCAGTTTATATCATCTCCATAGAAATATGAGGGATATCCTTTATGAGCGTAGAATTTATGCTCTAAGGCATCTTCGGCCCATTCTTGTTCGCTTTTGTTAATAGAGATATTATATATATCAAGGTCGTAATGTTTTACCGATGTTCTATTCTTATAATAGTTCAATAGCTCATGTGCTGCATTTCCTAATTTATCAGCTTCGTAATATTCCTTTACTTTTTCCAGTCCAGGGTAATCTAGATTTATAACTTCAAATAAGTCTGTGTTTATCTGATCATCACTAATTTCAGTTTCCTCTTCTGTTTGATTGTTGTTATTATTACCATCTGGTTTTACATCTACTTCATCTGTGCAAAAAGTAAATGATAAGAAGAGTGATAAAATGAAAAAGTAGTTTTTCATAATTGATAAAATTAAAGTGTTGTTTTTATAGTCGATTCTTAGTTTAGCATTACAAACTTAGTACTTTTATTAAGCTGAGGCTATTACTATTATCTAAAAAAATATCACTTCTTTTCTTTTCATATCAATATTGTCTAAAGCAGATAAAAAAAGGTGTTTGAGATATAATTCAAACACCTTTTAATTAATATATTTTCGGTTCTCTACTTTTTAAAAGTCAACTTTAATTCATCTAATTGCTCTTTATCTATATTGGAAGGTGCATTAATCATCACATCGCGACCCGATGTGTTTTTAGGAAATGCAATACAGTCGCGTATACTATCTA
>CAZBVD010000152.1:0-4901 GCA_964495235.1 uncultured Dysgonomonadaceae bacterium
GCTTCGTATTCTTTGGCTGAACCATCTTCATGTCGCCACAAGCTAGCCACTTGTTGTGCTCCGCGCTCTATGCGAAATTGCTGGTCTGCGGGTGTTGTTTTTAACAAAGCATCAATAACATTACTCACACTTTCTTGGGTTATAAAGATTTCATCGGTCATTTGAGCTTTTTTTTGATTTTCTTCAGTTGCCTTGTTCGCATTTACCGAGACGGATGCAGTAATTACAAGAGCAATGAGTAGAACACACTTTTTAATCATGATACACAATGTTTTGAGTTAATAATTGATATCAAAGATAGGATAAAAATAGAAATAACACGAACTAAAGACAAGTGCTTTTATATTTTCACAGCTACAATATTATTTGTACTTTTACGGTATTAAATCTTTTTAAAATAAAAAAACAATGAATCAAATTAACCAGTACGTAGAAACTCACAAACAACGTTTCTTGGATGAGCTGTTTGAGCTAATCCGTATCCCCTCAATCTCATCGCTACCCGAGCACAAACCCGACATGTATAAAGCTGCTGAAAAATGGAAGCAATTTCTTCTTGAAGCTGGAGCTGACAAAGCAGAAATTTATGAAACTGAAGGTAACCCTGTGGTTTATGGCGAAAAAATAATTGACAAGGACGCACCTACTGTATTGGTGTATGCACACATGGATGTGATGCCTGTTGACCCCTTAGAGCTGTGGAACACCGAGCCATTTGAACCCGTTATAAAAGATGGTAAAATATGGGCGCGTGGTGCTGACGATGACAAAGGGCAAGGCTTTATGCATGCCAAAGCATTTGAATATTTAGTGGCAACAGACCAACTAACATGCAACGTGAAGTTCTTAATTGAAGGTGAAGAAGAAGTTGGTTCACCCAGCTTACCTAAATTTTGCGAAGAGAATAAAGAGTTACTTAAAGCTGATATTATTTTAGTATCAGACACATCTATGATTGCTCCAGATGTTCCATCAATAACAACAGGACTTCGTGGCCTATCATACTGGCAAGTAGAAGTAACAGGACCAAATGCTGACCTACACTCTGGTATTTTTGGTGGTGCAGTAGCCAATCCCATTAATGTATTATCAAAAATGATAGCACAAACAATGGATGATAACGGAAGAATCCTTATTCCTGGCTTTTACGACGATGTATTGGAAGTATCAAAAGAAGAGCGCGAATTGATGGCAAAAGCTCCTTTCGACCTTGAAGAGTATAAGAAGTCGTTAGACATTGAAAAAGAATTTGGTGAAGAAGGTTTTTCTACAAACGAACGCACAGGTATTCGTCCAACATTTGACGTGTGCGGTATATGGGGTGGATACACTGGCGATGGTGCAAAAACAGTATTGCCATCTAAGGCTTATGCAAAAATAAGTACACGCCTTGTTCCCAATCAAAAGCATGAAAAGATTGCCGAGCTATTTGTGAAGTATTTTGAGTCGATTGCGCCAGATACAGTGAAAGTAAAAACTGAGTATCTACACGGAGGCCCTTCATACGTTTGTCCTATAGACATTCCTGGATACAGAGCAGCCGATAAAGCATATACAGAAATATATGGTAAAAGACCTGTTCCTGTAAGATCGGGAGGTAGTATACCAATTATTGCAACGTTTGAAGAGATTTTAGGCACTAAATCTGTGCTAATGGGCTTTGGCCTTGGATCGGATGCTATTCACTCTCCCAACGAGAACTATCCATTGGAGCAGTTCTTTAATGGTATAAAAACTATTCAGGCGTTTTATGGGTATTTTGCTGAAGAGATGAAGAAGTAATTTTTTTGATAGAAAAGACAAAATACTGCGTTACTCTCGTTTTAGGAACAGTCATTTACTATAAGTAAACTCCTTAACTCCAAAAACTTCGAAAGCCTTGTCTTTTGTCATTTCTTTTCAAAAAACTGTAAAGAGAGAACTTGAACAACTATTATATAAAATCACGGGGAGAATTATTCTCTTCGTGATTTTTCTTTTATAGCAATCGTAGCAGTATACTGTGTATCTTTATCAATGGGAGTTAAAGCGAGATAGCCACTTTTTATTTTGCCAACTTCTATAACAAGAGGGTTGTCAAGCTGCATTGCTAAAGAGTTGCTCACTGCTTCGCCCTCTTGCTTAAAGAAGTTGATGGAGAATAGCCCAGTAGAGTTTGGATGAATAAATTGCTCTTGAATGCGATGGGCAACAATCCCCATATTCATTCGCATGTTCACCTCCACACAAGGCTGCAATTGATACTTTGATTCGGAGGTTTTGCAAACCATCATATCCACACCTAAATATCCACGATAATGAGGGAAGTAATTGTGCAATTTAGTTTTGAGAACATCCTTCAATTCTAGCAAAAGACCTCGCCTTATATATGCTGACAGTCTATCTTCAATCTCTGCATCACTCAAAAGAACATTACCTAAATAAGCACCCGAAGGGGCAGATTGAAACAAGGAGTATCCAACAAACAGAATACCATCGTCTGTCATTTCAAACTCCATAGCAAAGTCTTGCACTTTATTTAAAACAGGCTCTACAACTACCCCACCCTGCATTTTAATAACACGTCTACACCAATCGGTTTGCTTATCGGTTATATCACCTTTCAACCAAACTATTCCTTTACCACTGCCCGAGAAGGGCATTTTAAGCACTTGGTCGCCTTTGGTTCTACTTAAGTAAGCATGTAGCTCATCAATATTTGTATAATAAAAAGATTCCCCACAAAAAGAGGGGTCCTGCTCTTTCAATTCTCTTAATAGCTTCACAGCATTTTGTCGGCTGGAATAGTTGCGTAGCAACTCAATATCTTTTAAAGACGGAAGCAAATGTTCGTTCACCCCCCATTGAATAAGCTCTTTTCTGAGACTTGGATTCCAACCCCAAGGATTCACCTGATAATGAAGACAATCTGCGACTTCATCAATAGAGATAAGCGAGGTATTGATTGGTAATAACTCTTTTAATTCCCCCAATAACTCATTATTCATCTCACCCTCTGCAATAACCAATGCCCCATCAGGAGCATACCACACAGGAAGCATAGCCAAATCGCGCCTCATCTTTAACGCGGATGTAGGCGCGGTGAAATGAGGACTAAAATTGGCAAGAGCCAAGTCGTTATCGGGATTAAAAATGTACATAGTGATGTAAAAGTACAAAAAAACCGTCAAACAGCATTTAGCCATTCAACGGTTTCAATTGTTTAATTAGCTTGTCTGTTATTTGTATTCTCTTGCCTCAATTTCTCCACTAAGTAGCATTTCAGCATTTTCTGCCAATGCACGCATCTCATCTTCTCCAGGATATATATAAACAGGACCAATCTTATATATGCGCTCAATAATTAGATTGGTAAACCATTTACTATTGGCCATTCCTCCTGTTATTAACACAGCATCCACATCGCCCTTCAACACAGTAGCAGAAGCGCCAATATACTTTGCTGTTTGATAGGCCATCGCCTCCAATAGCTCTAAACTTTGTTGGTCTCCATCAAGTGCAGCCATCTCTACTTTGTAAGCATCGTTAACTCCGGTATAGGCATACAAACCACCTTTACCTGTAATCATAGCCTTCATTTCATCGTAGTTGTATTCACCACTGAATGCCATTTTTAATAGTTGTCCAGCAGGTAGTGTTCCAGAACGTTCAGGAGAGATAGGTCCTTCGCCATCCAATGCTTGATTCACATCTATTACACGCCCTTTGCGATGTGCACCTACAGAGATTCCGCCACCTAAATGCACAACAATAAGATTTAAATCTTCATATTCCTTATTGATAGCCTTGGCATGTGTGCGAGCGATAGCTCTCTGATTGAGTGCATGGAAAATAGATGTTCTGGCAAAAAGAGGATGCCCTGAATAGCGGGCTATTGGCTCAAGCTCATCCACAACTACAGGGTCGGCAATATATGCTTTTGCATTGGGAAGCTTTTTTGCAATATCATCGGCAATCAGAGCCCCAAGATTACTGGCGTGCTCTCCATTTCTACCCTCAAGAAGCTCTTGTTTCATTGCTTCGTTTACACGATAAATACCAGCAGGTATAGGTTTGACTAAACCTCCCCGACCCATTACAATTTTTATCTTGTCGAGTCTTATATCTGCATTTTTTAATTCTTCATAGATAATGTTTCTTCGGTATTCATACTGATCAGCTATTTTTTTAAACTGGCTCAACTCCTCAACTGAGTGACGAATTGTTTTCAGAAAAAGCACTTTGCCATTCTTGTAAACAGCAATTTTTGTGGATGTAGACCCTGGATTAATTGCTAAAATGCGGTCATTCAAATTCATAGTAGTACGTATTTATTTTGGTTAGTTAGTATTTTCAAAAAAAGATTAATCCATAGCTGCAGCTAAAGCAATAGAAAGCATTTTACTTGAATCGGAATCTGAGCGTGATGTTAATACAATAGGCACAGCAGCACCCATGATAACAGCAGCGACAGAAGCTCCTCCAAGGAAATTCAGTGATTTGTAAAACATATTACCTGCCTCTAAGTTGGGGGCAAGAATCACATCGCAATCTCCCGCCACGTCACTCACAATACCTTTGTGCTCGGCAGCCTCTTTATTTACAGCATTGTCTAAAGCCAATGGGCCATCAACAATACAACCTTGAAATTGATTGCGATCGCTCATAGTTTTCAACATAGCAGCATGAACGGTAGCTTCCATTTTTGGGTTCACAACTTCCACTGCAGCTACAACAGCTACCTTTGGATTATCAATTCCAATATTATGACACGCCTCAACGGCATTGTTCAAGATATGCACTTTGGTGTTGAAGTCGGGGTCTATATTCATAGCCACATCTGTTACACACAACAGTTTGTGATAGTAAGGCGATTCAAAAAAAGCAACATGGCTAAGAATCTGACCTTTGCGCAAACCATT
>CAZBVD010000153.1:0-4898 GCA_964495235.1 uncultured Dysgonomonadaceae bacterium
GCCCATTCATCAAAATCTATTGCAATAGCATCTTTAGCACCCATTTTAGATGCTAAAATAGCAAGAACTGCTGTGCCACATCCAATATCTAAAATAGACTTATTCTTCAAATCTAATTTTAATATTTCCTGAAGCATCAAATAGGTGGTTTGATGATGACCTGTGCCAAAAGCCATTTTAGGATCAATAGTTATTTCATAATCATACTGTTTGTCAACTTCATGAAATGAGCTTCTTACAAGGCATTTATCAGACACAACTAATGGTTTAAAATAGTTTTTCTCCCACTCGGTGTTCCAGTTTTTATCTTCAAGAAGATTAAACTCATACTTAAGCTCTACTTCTTTAAACAAATTGCTTAAATCAATTGATAACTGACTTAATGTCTTTTTTAGTTTTTCTTCGGAAAAGTTTTTTTGGGGAATATATGCGTCCAATCCGCTTTCTGTTGCAATAAAGCTCTCATAACCTATGCTTCCTAAATTGAAAGATAAGATATCTGTTATAACTTCATTAGAAGGAGTTGCTTTAATTGATAATTGAGTATATTTCATATTTGGCTATAAATTTATTGCAAAAGTAGCACATAATAATTATATAAAGGCCATTTATCCTTTATTTCCATTCACATTTTGTTTACAAGTGTTACAACTCAATATTTTTATTGAATTAGTAAACAAAGTAGAGTTTATTTTGCTACTTTTATTTTTTTAAAATATAACCTGATGAAAAAATACTTCCTAGCCCTGTTTCTCTCTATAGGCTTTTTAAATGCTTTTGCACAGAAAGTCGATAAGAATGATAGTGTTCAAGAACTAATAAAAAAAGGTATTGAGTTGCATGACGAAAGAGATTATAAGCAAGCAATTGAAGCTTATAAAGAAGCTCTTGAGATTGATCCAAACTCAATGCTTGCCACCTATGAGTTGGCTCTTTCATATCTTGCCTTGAGAGATTATGACAATGCCTCTAAACTTAGCAAAGACGTTATCAATTCTAAAGATGAAAAGCTTCTGTCGGCTGCATATAGGGTTAAAAGTCAGGCACTTGTTGAAAAAGGCAAGACTGATGAAGCAATAGCTTTATTAGAAAATGCTATAAAGATAATTAAGAACGATTACAATCTGCATTTCAATTTGGCACTAAACTATTTTAACAAAGGTGATTTAGATAAAACAATTTTCCACGTTGACAATGCTCTCAATCTTGATAAATTTCAAAGTGGCGCCTATCTACTGTCCGCATATGCACTGAGTGACAAGGATATATGGGTGCAAAGCATACTTTCATTTCAATTCTTTCTGCTTAATGAGCCAAACAGCCATCGCTCAAAAGCAGCTTTTGAAGAAATGTTGCAGATAATGCATGTAAAAGAAACAACAGAAGAACCTGTTGAACGTTCTTTTATTCAAAAACAACTTGACCGCTACCCAAATAAAAGCCGATCAGAAAAAACAAAACAAACTCCTCCACTAGATACTTTTCAAGGTGTAAACAGAGAGCTTGTATATACAGCCATAAAGAACAAACTAGACTCTCTTGAAGCCACTATAAGCATAGATCCTTTAATTGAAGACACTACAAACACTATTCTCTACAACTCTTTTAAAGAAGCTACCCGAAGCGTTTTCAAGGTTCTGAGTGAAGAAAACGATGGTACAAAAAAAGGATTTATTTGGACCTATCATGTTCCTGTTATAAGTAGAATTTTAGAGTCGCCCCACTTCGACACCTACTGCCGATACATAAGTGTTGCCTACTTTCCTGAATCTCTAAAATGGTGGGAAAACAACCAAGAAACTGCAGCAAAATTTATAAGATGGTTTGAAAAAGGTGACAAAGAAGAGTAAAGTAAAAAAAAAGCAATATCTTTGCGATGAATCGCAACGTATGAAAACAAAATTCAACGAAGAAGACATATTAGAGCTACTGCGAGACCCTGAAACACAAAAGCAGGGCTTTGCCCATGTAGTAGAAGAGTATAGCCAAAGATTATATTGGCAAATACGCAAAATGGTGTATTCGCATGATGACGCAAACGACATCCTTCAAGATGTTTTTATGAAAGCATGGCTAAATATTGAGAATTTTAGAGGTGATGCTAAGCTATCAACATGGCTATACAAAATAGCTATTAACGAAAGCATTACTTTTATAAATAGATCCAAAGCCAAGCTAAATTTATCTATAGACGACGATGACTCTTTCTTAGTTAATAAACTTGAAGGAGACGAATACTTTGATGGCGATCAAGCTCAATTACTTCTTCAAGAAGCAGTGGTTAGGTTACCCCAAAAACAGCGACTTGTTTTTCAAATGAAATACTATAATGAGCTTAAATATGATGAAATATCGGAAATACTCGGCACTTCTGTTGGTGCCCTCAAGGCATCATATCATCATGCAGTAAAAAAGGTGGAGAAATTTATAAAAGAAAGTAATTAAACCTTTCAATTTTAGGGCAGTCATATTAATGACGTAAAAGCAATCATTAGGAATATTAAAAAGAAACAAATAGGAGTAACCCCTCTAGAAAAAGTATGGAAACAAAAAAACAAACATTGGAAGAGATTGGTAATAAAATTCCATTTAAAGTTCCAGAAAACTACTTTTCGCAGGTTAACGATACAATAATGGCTAATCTACCCGAAAAGAAAGCTCCCATAGTTGTACCTATTTCTCTGTGGGACAAAACCAAACCTTGGGTGTATATGGCTGCAATGTTTTTAGGTATGTTTTTTACAGTAAAAGTACTTATTACAAATACAAGTTCAGACCAAAACTACTGGAGCGACGTTGAAATATCTGAAGAAGAATTTTTTGAATACATAGATGCGCAATTTGTAGAAGAAAACTACTACGATTTAGTTCACAATCAAGATTACTTGAATAGCTTATAATTTTTTATGAAAAAAACATTATTTCTCTTATCTATCTCATTCATATTTATAAATGTATTATTCATAAATGCACAAAGTTCTAGCAAGTCACTTATGAATTTGCAAGCGTTTGAGAAAAACAAACAAGAGTTTATTATAAAAGAGGCTGGCTTAACTAAGGAAGAAGCAGATAAATTCTTTCCGCTTAATAACGAACTTCAGAAGAAAAAACTAGAACTTCATCAGAAGTACAAAGAAAACATGCGACAAACAGAAGAAGCTGAAAATATATCGGATGAAGCCTACGAACAACTAATAGAAGAAAACTTGAACCTAAAAATGAAAGAAGCGGAGTTAGACAAAGAGTACTCCGAGATGTTCAATAAATTAATGTCTCCTCACAAGTTATTTAAAGCCCAACAAGCGGAACGTTTTTTCATGCAAGAAGAGTTGCGTAAATTCAGAGAGTCTAAAAAGGGTGGTAGAATAACTACAGGCAAGCGACACAAATAATACATTTACAAATACACCCTGCTCTCACGTCCTTAAAATAACTGAGTGTTAAAATACTCTCAAACTGCTAATTTAGGGCGTCCATAAACACAAATCACATATTTTTAATTTTTAAAAATCTATATTAACACACAGATGGTTGCATAAACAACTTTATTTAATTACTTTTGTCTGAACAGTAAAGATACTTCACCTGATTAAAACTAAACAGGTGTTTTTTTTGTTATAAACAATACTGTTTTTCAACATATACCGCTAAATAAATTCATTCAATTCATATTATGAAACAAGTAAATGGGCATATTTCACAAATTATTGGTCCGGTTATAGATGTATTTTTTGATATTCAAAAAGACGATAAAACAACCCTGCCCTCTATAAACGATGCTCTTTCCATAACAAGATCAGATGGAAGTGTCCTCATAGTTGAAGTTCAACAGCATATTGGTGAAAACGTAGTAAGAACAGTTGCCATGGACTCAACCGATGGATTGAGGCGAAACATGACAGTTGTAGCAACCGGTAGCCCCATCAGTATGCCTTTTGGGAAACAAACCCGAGGTAGACTGATGAATGTAACTGGCGACCCAATTGACGGATTGCGCTCTCTTAATAAAGAAGGTGATAACCCTATCCATCGCGAGCCTCCTAAATTTGAAGACCTATCAACAAGCACAGAAGTGCTATTTACTGGAATAAAAGTTATCGATTTAATAGAGCCCTATTTAAAAGGAGGTAAGATTGGACTCTTTGGGGGTGCGGGTGTTGGTAAAACAATTCTTATTCAAGAATTGATAAATAATATTGCAAAAGGACAAGGTGGATTTTCAGTTTTTGCTGGCGTTGGCGAGCGAACACGTGAGGGTAATGACCTATTGCGCGAGATGATTGAATCGGGTATTATCGATTATGGCGATGAGTTTAAGAAAAGCATGGAAGAGGGCCATTGGGATTTATCAAAAGTAGATTATGATGCTGTTGAAAAATCGCGGGCAACACTTATTTTTGGACAAATGAATGAGCCACCCGGAGCACGTTCTTCAGTAGCTCTTTCAGGACTTACAGTTGCGGAATCTTTCCGTGATTCAAATACAGAAGGAAAAGCAGATATACTATTTTTCATAGACAATATTTTCCGATTTACACAAGCTGGTTCAGAAGTATCAGCACTCTTAGGTAGAATGCCTTCAGCTGTTGGATATCAACCAACATTAGCTACAGAAATGGGAGCAATGCAAGAGCGCATTACTTCTACAAAAACAGGATCTATTACATCGGTACAGGCAGTATATGTGCCAGCTGACGACCTTACAGACCCTGCTCCTGCAACCACCTTCTCACACCTTGATGCTACAACAGTATTGAGTCGTAAAATATCGGGGTTGGGTATTTTTCCTGCAGTAGATCCTTTAGAGTCATCATCACGTATTTTAACCCCCGAAATAGTGGGGCAAGAACATTACGATACAGCTCAACAAGTAATTCAAATATTACAACGATACAAAG
>CAZBVD010000154.1:0-4885 GCA_964495235.1 uncultured Dysgonomonadaceae bacterium
CGCAATATATTTGTAAGAAATCGCTCGTGAGCTGGAGTTATAGCATTAGTTTGCCAAAGCAGCCCAATACGCTCTAATAAAGGAAAGATAATATCCTCAATCAACTTCTCAAAGCCATACTCTGCCAAAGCCTTATTAAATGAATTATCTAAAGCATATTCATCAATTTCAAGCATCGAAATCAACATAGAATCAATTACATGTTCATACTTTTGAGAATTATCAAGCAAAGTTCCAACTTTATCACCTATTTCAATTTTATCTAACTCAGCTATTTTAGAAATCTTCATGCCATTTTTATTTAAAATGGATATATTGAGAAGATCCTTCAAGTCTTCATCAGAATAATATCGAATATTAGTATCAGTACGTTTAGGTATAACCATACCATAACGCCTCTCCCACATTCTAATAGTGTGAGCTTTTATGCCCGACATTTTCTCAATGTCTTTTATTGTGTATATTGCCATATATCTTCTCTTTTTAAAGGTTAACCCACTATTGCTTGCTCAAAGTTACAAGTAAAAGTCATAACAATAAAAAAAGCACCCTCTTAAATTGTTTATTTTAAGAAGGTGCTTCCAATTTAAATTATCGTGTTATGAAGTTTATGGGATTATTACTTTATCAATTACATGTACAACTCCGTTTGTACCTTGTACGTCTGCTAATACGACAGTGGAAGAACCATCAATTTTCACACCATCAGAGATGTCTATCATAATTTTCTTTACTGTGTTAAGTGTCTGAACTTCTCCATTTGTGAGATCACCTGAAGTAACGTTGCCGCTAACTACATGTGACAAAAGAATAGGAGTTAAATCCTCTGCAGAAAGATCTGTAATGCCAGAAACACCTAATGCGGCAAATAATGTATTGAATGCATCGTCAGTTGGTGCAAATACTGTAAATGGACCATCTCCTTTAAGAGTTTCAACTAAATCAGCTTTTGCAAGTGCCGATACTAAAATACTAAATGTAGGATTATTTACTGCAACATCAACAATTGATAATGGCAAGATAACTTTATCTATTATGTGAATAACACCGTTACTGGCTCTTACGTCAGTAGCTGTTATTTTTGCTCTATTATTAATCATTGTTGTTTCCATATCTACATACATAGACAAATTAGTATTTTCAACTGGTCCTGCAGATAAAGTTGGGTAATAACCAGTAGTAATAGATGCCGCCATTTTAGAGCCATCTAATACGTGATACAATAAAATATTACTTAAAGTTGCTTTGGGCACATCAGCTAAACCATTTAACCCTAATTCTTCTAATAAATCAGCGAAAGCCTGATTTGTAGGAGCAAAAACTGTTAATGAAGCTGCATTATTATCTAAAGCAACGTCTAGACCAGTTATGTCTAACGCTTGTACTAAAATTGAAAAATCCGGATTGTCTTTAGCTACATCTACAATAGTAGAATCATTTTGTTGTTTGTCATCATCATCATCCGAACAAGCAACTAATGCTACTGTAGATATAAGCATAAATGACAATAGTAGTAATTTAATTTTTTTCATCGTGTTTGAGTTATTTGTTTATAACTATTTTAATTATGAACAGAATTAAAACACGCAAACACACAAAACTGTTCAGTTTTTTCAGAGTAAGATTAAACACTTAGAAAGGTCATAGTTCCATTTCATCTTATAAATAAACAGTTAGAAGTAAAATTAAAGAAGCAATAAAAATTAAACTTTAACAGATTAAAACACAATCACTAAGATTATAAGAAATAAAATATACCGAATATATAGAATCAACAGCAAAATTATGTGATTATCTATTGTTCTATTATTAAAAACGCATTGATTTGATCATTTTACAGGTTCTTTGTTTCAATGATGGAAAACAGTTATTTTGAAACTAATTTTAGCCGTTTAGTGTATTTGGGTATATTCCAAGATATTTAGTGGAAATAAATAAACAGATATATAACAACTTAGATATGTATTGATAAAAGGATATCTGAAAAAGTTAGATATCAATCAAATTTAATATTTTAAAGGACGTTCTTAGGAACAGAGTATTAATAAAGCGTGCCTCCAAATAGAGGAAACACGCTGACTAAAAATATTTAAAAAAACCAAGAAGAAATTACAGCTAAGTTTCTTTTATAGGTTTTAAAATAGTCATTTGGACTGACGCATTGAGGGAGTAAGAAGATAAATATTCTAAATTGCATATCTAATAGCTTAGTTCAATTAATATTTATCTGAATTTTGGGACATAATAAATTACAAATTCGAATCTACTCCGCTTAAAACACGCAATATTACAACTGTTCTAATGTATCATAATCAAAAATAATCAATGAAAAAGGGCCTTTCTATTTGGTTTAGAAAAGCCCTTATCAATTGCATGTTAACAACATAAAGGTATGTCTGGGTTTTATGTGATAAAGTATACTATAATTTAATATATTTCAACGGGTTAAAACTTACACTTTAGTTTTTTAGCTACAATTTCGGCTGCTTTAATTAATGGATATGCTGCAGGAGAACCGGTCAACATAGGGTGAGTTCCAATTTGAGCAGTTAAAAGTGTTCTAACATTAACGTGGCTTTGAATTAAGAATCCAAGAGTATTTGTCAATTCTCCAATACTATTACCACCAAAAACTTCTCCTCCAATAATCATACCACAATCGCCTGCTACAATCAATTTAACTGTTTGCTCATGAGTTCCTTCAAGTGTGCCAGGATGTTTATCTATACCAGTAAAGCTTCCAACGACAACATTAAAATTATCTTGTCTAGCTCTCTCTTCAGTAATACCAGCAGTACCAAAAGCAGAGCTACCAATAGCAGTGTTATAGATAGCAATAGTTCCACCAAAAACTTTACATGGGCTAAGTTCGTATAAATTCATGCCTGCAACACGTGCTTCAGCACATGCTGTAGATGCAAGCATAGTAGTGCTGAGTCTTCTTGTTAGGAAATCTCTCTTTTCTGCACAGTCTCCAACAGCAAATATATCGCTTGAACAGTTTTCAACACGCATATATTCACATGTTTTGATAAATCCAAATTTGTTTAATTCCAAGCCCGATTTTTTAGCAAGTGTAGTGTTGGGTGCATAACCCATAGATAGGATAACAGCATCGGCTTCTATTTCTTCTCCTGATGTAAGAATAACACTAGAAACTTTTCCATCTGTACCGATAATCTCTTTCACACCTTTGCCTGTAATGACTTTTACACCGCGTTTTACTAAGAGTTCTTCAGCTTTGTCGCCAAATTCTTTATCAAAAGCTCTGCTCAATATAGTAGGTTCAAGTTCAACAAGCGTTACATCCCAACCTTCTTTATTCATTTCATCAGACATTTCCACTCCAATAAAACCGGCACCAATTGTAATTATTTTCTTCAATTGCTTTAATTGACCATGCATTTCGTCGAGATATACCTTGTTTTTTGGAATGGTAAATACATTCTCTAAATCGGCACCTTTTAGCCATTTTGGTTTTGTTGGAATAGAGCCAGTAGCAAAAATGACTTTTTCGAATTCTATTTTCACACCACTAACAAGATCAGCGGTATGTCCATCAATATCTACAATATCAACTTCGTCAATTATTATTTCAACTCCAAGATCCAACATACCTTTATCAGGCATTACATTTCTGTCGCTCGAGTTTACAGAACCAAATATATAAGGAATACCACAAGGTACTAAAACCTGTTTCTCTTTTCTTATTACCGCAACAGACTTGTCTGGATAGTTAGACTTTGAGCTAATTGCAGCTGAGAGACCAGATGCGCCTCCACCAATTATTAGAACATCTACTTTTTTCATAATATTACGATGATTAAACTAATAAAATATTTAATGATATTTTAAATATACTCTTTATCAAAACGAATCACAAACTTATACTTTAAATTTAAAAACGACAAGTCATTATTTATTAAAAGAGTTGTTTAAGCATGATTATAAATAAAAACGATTGACACATAGACTGTATCAATCGTTTTAATAATCTTTATTGGTTTCGCTAATAAATTATCCAAAGTCATCAAACATCAACATTTCTGGTGGTACACCAAGATTATCGAGCATACCTTCAACTGCTTTAGCCATTGGTCCAGGACCACACATGTAGTATTCTATCTCTTCTGGTTCTTCGTGGTTGACAAGGTAATTATCAAGTATTACTTGGTGAATAAAACCTACAGGACCAGTCCAATTGTCCTCTTCAAGAGGCTCGGAAAGTGCGATATGGAAAGTAAAGTTGGGGAATCTCTCTTCTAACTCGCGGAAATCTTCTTCATAGAAAATCTCTCTTTTAGAACGTGCTCCATACCAATACGAAACCTTACGATCGGTTGTTTTTAATGTTCTCAATAAATGAAGTAATTGAGAACGTAGCGGAGCCATACCAGCACCACCACCAATAAACAACATTTCACGCTTAGTATCCAACATATGAAACTCGCCATATGGACCTGACATCATCACTTTATCTCCTGGTTTGAGATTGAAGATGTAGGTGGAAGCTATACCAGCTTTTACACCAGATTGCCACGTTCCAGTTTTTCTATCAAAAGGAGGAGTAGCAATACGAACGTTGAGTGTAATAATATTCCCTTCGGCTGGGAAGTTTGCCATAGAATAGGCTCTTACTACCTCCTCATCGTTTTTCACAGAAAGCGGCCATAAATTAAACTTATCCCATTCATCTTTAAACCTTTCATCGATATCCATTTCTGTAAATTTGATATCGTACTTAGGTATTCTAATTTGACAATATGAACCGGGGATAAAATTCAATGTTTCACCTTCGGGTAGTTTTACAACAAACTCTTTGATAAAAGAGGCAACGTTTCTGTTTGATATAACTTCGCACTCCCACTCTTTTACTCCAAACACT
>CAZBVD010000155.1:0-4862 GCA_964495235.1 uncultured Dysgonomonadaceae bacterium
AAGGAGGCAAAACTAATAGAAGCATTGCAGAAAGAAGGGTTGAGCATACCTGATAAATCTGTTGATGCTAAAAGATACTTGCAGTCGATAAAAGGTGTGTCAACAAAGGACATAGAAAAAAAGCGTGGCCATGAAAATGAGCATTCACACGGTGGTGTGTTTGGAGAACAAACTGAATTGGTGTTTTCAATCATATCAGGTGTTCTTTTAGCAATTGGTTTTGCGGTCTCTTTTATTGCTGCTGTTCCATGGTGGGCTAGTATTTCTTTCTATATTGGCTCTTATTTCTTTGGAGGTTTCTTCACTACAAAAGAAGCATTGCAGAGAGTATCGAAAGGTGGTTTTGAAGTAGATTTCCTGATGATGGTTGCTGCTATTGGCGCTGCTATTTTAGGCAAATGGGTTGAGGGGGCATTATTGTTGTTCTTGTTTAGCCTTGGTCATGCATTGGAACATCATGCTATGAATAAAGCTAAGAAGTCAATAGAGGCACTAGCAGAACTTGCGCCTAAAACAGCGTTGAGGAAACGCAATGGCAAAACTGAAGAGGTGGATATTGATAAGGTGAGGGTTAACGATATAATTGTGGTGAGACCCGACAGTAAGATTCCTGTTGACGCAGTAGTAATTCAAGGGCAGAGTAGTGTGGACCAATCATCCATTACGGGCGAAAGTATTCCTGTGGATAAGGTAGCTGTTGAAGATACTGAAAAAGATTATTCTAAAGAAAGAGATATTAGTAGCGAGAATAGGGTTTATTCAGGAACAATTAATGGCAATGGTTCTTTGGAGGTTAAAGTAATTAAGGAGAGCAAAGACACCACATTATCTCGATTGATAACATTGGTGAATGAAGCTCAAACACAAAAATCGCCCACACAAAGATTCACAGATAAGTTTGAACTCTATTTTGTTCCAGCAATTTTAGGTTTGGTAGTTTTGTTATTAGGAGCTTATTTGGTGATTGATGAAACATTCAAAGATAGTTTCTATCGTGCTATGACAGTGCTTGTGGCATCAAGCCCTTGTGCATTGGCCATATCCACTCCTAGTGCAATTCTTAGCGGTGTAGCTAGAGCTGCAAAAGGGGGTGTTCTTATAAAGGGAGGAAGACCTTTGGAAGATTTAGGTGTATTAACAGCACTGGCTTTTGATAAAACAGGAACGTTAACCAAAGGTAAACCTAATTTAACCGAAGTGGTTGCACTTGACAATGTTGATGAAAATGAATTACTTAAAATAGCAATAGCTGTAGAAAGCTTGAGCGACCACCCATTGGCCAAGGCAATAGTGAGAGATGGCAAGAAGCGTATAGTTGGTGATAACTTGCCCGAAGCTCAAAATCTTGAGTCAGTTCTTGGTAAAGGTGTTAAAGCTCTGTTGGGAGAAGATAATGTATATATTGGTAACCTTGAGTTGCATGAAAATCTTGATGAGCTAAAACCCTCTATGGCAATAAGAGATCAGGTGGAAGCATTAGAAGAAAAAGGAAACACCACAATGCTAGTGCGACGCAATAACACCTATATAGGTATATTAGCTTTGATGGATACACCCAGGAAAGAAGCTAAAAGCACTTTGCTGCAACTAAAGAAGGTAGGCATCAAAAGAATGATTATGATAACTGGTGATAACCAGAAAGTAGCCGATGCAGTTGCGCAAGAAATAGGAATAACTGATGCTTGGGGAGGTCTATTGCCCGAGCAAAAAGTAGATGCTATAAAGAAATTAAAAGAGAATGAAACCAAAGTAGCCATGGTGGGCGATGGTGTGAACGATGCACCTGCTATGGCACATAGCACTGTTGGTATAGCTATGGGAGCAGCCAGCTCTGCTGTTGCGCTAGAAACTGCAGACATTGCTCTTATGGGTAATACACTTGAGGCACTTCCTTTTGCTATTGGTTTAAGCAGAATGACCCGCCGCATTATTAAGCAAAACATATTTATAAGTTTAGGTGTAGTAGCACTGCTTATACCTGCTACAATATTCGGATTTGCAAATATGGCTGTTGCTGTGGTTTTTCATGAGGGTTCTACATTGGTAGTTGTTCTAAATGCGTTGAGGTTATTAAGATATAAGAAGTGAAAGCCTTAGAAATAATTTGTTAGTAGAGAATTATGAGTTAAATGGATGTGAATATATCTAAAATAATTATCTTTGCACAGTTTTTCAAATATGCGCAGTTTTAATTTGCATAAAGTATAACGAAATAGATATTATTAATGAAAAAATTCACTTGGCTTAAAAGCCTTCTAGCAGTATCGATACTGTTACTATCAGCTACACCAAATGTTTTTGCAGGGGGTATTCTAACTAACACTAATCTTAGTGCGCGCTATGCTCGCTTGTTGGCCTTAGAAGCTTCAATAAGTGTAGATGCTGCTTATCATAATCCCGCAGGAACAGTTAAATTACCCGAGGGCTTTCATTTTGCCGTTGCCAACCAAACTATTATTCAGGAGAGGAAAATTACTTCTAAATTTCCGTATATGATGGGCGATGGACCAAAAGATTTTATTGGAAAAACATCATCACCTGTAGTGCCAAGTATACAAGGAGTATATAAAAAAGGAAGATGGGCGCTATCTGGAAGCTTTGGAGTAGTAGGCGGTGGCGGGAAAGCTACATTTAATGATGGATTGCCTTCGTTTGAATCTGCAATGGCTGGTTTATTACCAGCAGTAAGGGGATTAGAGAAAGGTTTAAATAAACGTATTCAGGATAGTTTTTTAGAGAAATACCCAGGAGCAGACCCTGAAAAATCCCCAAAAGGAGCACTTAGTGCAAATGGTTACTCTTTTAATCAATATTTGCAAGGACAAAGCTATGTTTTTGGACTTCAATTAGGTGCTGCCTATCAAATAAACGACATGTTTTCTATTTATGGAGGTGCTCGCTTAAGTCTTGTAAGCAATAAGAACGAAGGTCATCTTACTGATTTAATGCTAAATATAGAATCAAAAGGGTTTAATGATTTAGGTATAGCTATACCTAATAACAGTGGGTATATAGACCCAAGTAATATTTTAGGAATAATTGGCTCTTCTCTTGAACCAGGATCTGATTCTGCTAAGGGGATAGAATTAGCACAAAATGCTGCTACTGAAGGGGCATATTTAGATAATAAACAGTCTGGTTGGGGAGTAGCTCCAATAGTTGGGGTTCACTTTTATCATAAGGGTTTGAATATTGGGGCTAGATATGAGTTTAAATCAACTTTTGATGTTGAGAACCAAACCTCTAAGGATGTTAATGAGATGTTTCCTGATCGTCAAAAGGTCGATCACGACTTGCCTGCAATGTTCTCCATGGGAGCATCTTACGATATACTGCCAAACCTAACAGCTAGTGTTGGATATCACCATTTCTTTGAAAAAGATGCTGCTATGTCGGGCGGTAAACAGAAACATTTGTCAGGAAATACCAATGAATATCTTGCAGGTGTTGAGTATCAAATAAACAATATGTTTTTGGTGAGTGCAGGAACTCAATTTACTCGCTTTGGAATGACCGATGATTTTCAGTCTGACCTTAGTTTCTTTCTCGACTCCTATTCAATTGGTTTTGGCGGTGCAGTAAACCTATCAAAGAATGTACAGCTTAATGCAGGTTACTTCTTCACAAACTACTCCGATTATACTAAGAAAACTGATGCAACTACTGATATCTATAACCGTGAGAATAAAATATTTGCAATAGGTGTAGAGTTTTCATTTTAGGATAAAAATATATTTGGACAATATTTTCAGTGTTGTCTTAAAAGTAAAAAGCCACTACCAGAATAGTCTTGGTAGTGGTTTTTCTTATATAGTTGCCTAGAGTTAAATGTTAATAATGATGTTTTCCTAAAACAATAAGAGACATCTCTCTGTTATTTCTCCAAAACAACTATCTTTGCACAGTTTTACAAATAGTGTGCAGTCTTGAACTGCACAAATACAAATTAAAAAGATTAATAATGAAAATTTTTACTAGGATTAAAAGCATAATAGCTGTGGTGGTTTTATCACTATCAGTTACAGCAACTGTTTTTGCTGGAGGTATACTTACCAACACCAACCTTAGCGCTCGTTTTGCTCGTATTATGGCATTAGAAGCCTCAACTAATGCAGACGCTGCTTATTACAATCCAGCAGGAACTATCAAGCTTTCCGATGGATTTCATTTCTCATTTAGCAATCAAAGTGTTGCTCAAGAGAGAATTATCACCTCATCATTTGCTCCAATGACAGGAGCTGGATCAAAAGAGTTTTTAGGAAAGGCTACAGCTCCACTTGTGCCAAGCTTGCAAGGTGTATATAAAAAAGGAAAATGGGCGCTTTCTGGTAGTCTTGCAGTTATAGGTGGTGGCGGAAAAGCCACGTTTAATGATGGATTACCCTCATTTGAGTCGCAGGTTTCTATGCTTCCCCCGCTAATCAATCAATTCTCGCCAGGTTTAGTAGGCCAAATTCCCGGTGCTTCACTCACCTCAAAAGGTTATTCTTTAGACCAATATATGCATGGTGTAAACTATATTTTTGGTGCGCAATTGGGTGGAGCTTATGAGATTAACGAAATGTTTTCGGTATATGCAGGCTTTAGGCTAAATATTGTGCACAATGAATACGAAGGACATCTTACCAACTTGATGATGGATATAGATGCAAAAGGTTTGGGTGTAATTGGATTTCCCGATCATAGTGGCCCAATGGATCCTACGCCCATCTTTGGTTTGGTAAATAGTAGCGATAAGATTCCGGCAGAGTTGAAGCAGAGGTTGCAACTGCCTGCCAAAATGGCTGGTGATGGAGCGCATTTAGAGAGCAAACAATCTGGTTGGGGTGTTGCTCCAATACTTGGGGTGCACTTTTCACATG
>CAZBVD010000156.1:0-4751 GCA_964495235.1 uncultured Dysgonomonadaceae bacterium
TAAAAGTTACCCACTCTTTTGGTGGTGTTTCTTCTAAGTCTTCATTAAACATTGGTAGATTCGCAATATCTATCATTTCAAAAGATAGCGACTCGGGTGCCATCTCCATTAAAGCTTTCGCTGTTTTTAAATTGTAAGATTCTTTTCTAAGACTTCCTACTATAACTCCTATTTTATATTTCTTCATTTTCTTAATGTTTGTAATTATTTAAACTTATTCTCCTTACTGCTATGTAAGTTGCACGTAAACAAAAATTATTTATGTACATTTGCATCAACCCACTCCTCAAAAGCTTTTAAGAAACTATTCAAAAAGTCTTTAGTGGAGTCGTTAATCAACTTTCCATCTCCATCAAAAAGTGTAGCTGCACCTCCTATGTATACTTCGGGTTGAACCATAACAGGTACATTTACACCAACTAATACTTGACGCAGGTGATGATTTGCACCAAAACCGCTGATGTTACCTATAGACGCACTTATTATAGCTCCTGGTTTATTTTCCCACACATTTTGCCCATAAGGACGAGAACCTACATCAATTGCATTTTTTAATGCTGAAGGTATCGATCGGTTGTGCTCGGGTGTTAGAAAAATAACTCCATCTACTGGTTTTATTTGCTTGCGAAAAGTTTCCCATTCGCTAAGAGGAGTATTTTCTAAATCTTCATTAAATATTGGGAGATTGCCTATATCCACTATCTCAAGAGACAATGACTCGGGTGATTGTGCTATTAAAGTATTAGCTATTTTTAAATTGAAAGATTCTTTGCGTAGACTTCCTACTACAACTGCAATTTTATACTTCTTCATATTTATTTTTATCTGTTTTTTTATAATTATTGTTTAACAAACTGTCCGTGAACAGTTATACTTACATCTTTACCAATGCCAAGAGCCATTGGGTCATAATCTATATTAAAATCAAATCTATTGATGGTTGTTGTAGCTTCAATACCTATTTTTTCCCCCTCTTCGCTTTTAACTGTTCCACCATAATGCACATCAAAGATTACATCATTAGTAACATCTTTTATTGTCAATTTACCATGTAGCAGATATAAGTCTGGCTTACCTGTTTCCAATATTTTTGTACTCTCGAAAGTTATTGTTGGATATGTCTCCACATCAAAAAAGTCTGCACTTCTTAAGTGTTTGTCCCTCATCTCTACATTTGTATTGATGCTTGTTGTTTGAACCGTAAAATTTATCTTTGCTTCATCAAGCTCTTCTCCATAAGTAGTTACCTCTCCAGTGTAGTCAGTAAATTTACCATTCACAAAGCTAATGCCCGAATGTGCTATATCGAAATTTAATGAGGAGTGGGCTGGATCTATTTTCCAATTCGTTTGTGCAAATGAGCCTAAAGTAATTAAGGCCGCAGCTAAAAATGTTAATACTTTTTTCATAATCATTTATTTTAAATTATTCTTTTATTTTCTATAATACATTAAGAGACGCAAAGAGAGTATTGTCTTGCGTTCTTATATTAACACTTACATAGTTAGTTTTGTTTTTAAAAAGATTAGAGACATAAGTATAGAGACTTGCTAGAGCAGGTTCTTTATTTTGCGCTGAGTAACAACTCTATACATAACATATCAAGATATATCCGCACAAAAGAAAATAACCCTCAAGTTGTTTTGTTTCCTTACTGCTACATTAGACCATTTTGCTTAAAAAACTCACACATTTTTACCCTACAAAACTCACTTTCGGCTACAACCGAAACCTCTTTTGCCTAGGATGAACTGCTTTCGGAGGCGTTCGAAACCGCTTTCGCCTGGGACAAACCGCTTTCGGAGGTGTACAAAACCTCTTTGTCGCAAGCTGAACCGCTTTTGTAGGTGTACAAAACCTCTTTGTACCCTGCAGAAGTGCTTTTGTAGGTGTGCAAAACCTCTTTGTACCCTGCTGAAGTACTTTTGTAGGCGTACAAAACCTCTTTGTCACAGGCTGAAGCACTTTTGTAGGAGTACAAAACGCGTTTGCAATCTTTAGTTTTTAATCTCAATATCAAGCTGCCTACCTTCCTTCAGTGCTTTTTTGTCCATACCCACCCCAATAGCTATTCCAAGAGCCATACCAATTGGAAGACCTATAGCAAGAAATGCCATATTACCAGTAATGGAACCATAAGCTACTCCTAGAGGAATCCCAAACGCAGTCATACCTAGTGCCAACCATGTATTTCGATAGTAATTTATTGGCACTAATTTAAGTTGCTTCTCAAGCAATCTAAGGATATCAGTTTGAGATTTTTGCAACTGCTTTGTTTTATCCTTATCTGAATCTGTAACACTATTTATTTTCACAATTTCTCTATTGATAGTAGCTACAATATCTTCTGGCAGCTCTTTTTTTCTCAACCTTGTAAGAAGGTTATCGAATTGGTCAAAAGCAGCAACAAGTTTTTTGTTACTATCTGAAAGTTCTCTTCTGTTTAGATCTTCTATTTCCATTGTCTCTTGGTATTTTATTTATATGAAGAACAGTCTAATGTTATTTGTTGTTCAGCCTCGTAATCATTTTAATTATTTCATTCGAGCTTAAAGAAAGACAAATGAAAACGCAACTCACTTATTTAATATACCCTACTTTGAAATGTTCATTAAGTTTCATTATCAATTTAATTATGAACTAAATTTAATGAGGAACTGTTAATTAGATAACATTATGCTCATTTAGAATCATAATGAACTATTAATTTAAAACAAACATTATGGGAAATTTACTTTACATTATCGCAGTTATACTTATTATAGGTTGGCTTATTGGATTTATTGGATACAGTGCAGGTGGACTAATCCATATTTTACTTGTTATTGCAATTATTGCAATTATTCTTAGATTGATTCAAGGAAAAAGACCTCTTTAAGCAAAGCTTTTAAAAATTTCATATGTATAATTAATTAAAATCATAAAATTATGAGAAGCATTTTGTTTGTACTAGCTGCAATACTTATTATAGGATGGGGAATCAGTTTTTTTGCATTAAAAGTTGCTAGTGGGCTCATTCACATCTTACTTGTTGTTGCAGTTATTGCAATTATAATAAGTTTCTTTAAGGGACGAAGCTCCACTTAAAGTAACTTGGAAATTACAAGCAGCTAAATTGATGATATATGCAGTAATCCACATTGGATATATCAATTTAATAAAAAATGCGGGACAGACTTATTGAAGATCTGTTCCGCATTACTTATATCAGAGCTATCTTGCAAAGAAAGGTTACATACAAAAGAATATAGTTTGATTAAATATATAAAAACCAAGTAATGGATATACATAATCAATCATTGATTTTAGAATTTCACACCATAAAGTTTGTTCAATCTTTTTATGCAATTAAAGAACAATTACCCTCTGTTGATAGTTATGTAATTACACTTTTGTGAAGCAATTATGGATATCCAAAACAGAAAGAACAACGAAACTGCCAATAAAACATTGGCACAAGAGCTATTACAGCATATTAGGAAAGCATCGTTAGGGGGTGCTAAGAAGCAGAGAGAACGACATGTAAGTAGGGGTAAACTATTGGCGAGAGAGCGCATAGATAAACTAGTTGACCCTAACACTCCATTTCTTGAACTCTCTACGCTTGCTGCCAATGGACAATACAACGACGAATTCCCCTCTGCAGGTGTTGTTACAGGTATTGGACTAATACATGGCAGAGAAGTAATGATTGTTGCCAATGATGCTACCGTGAAAGGCGGTACTTATGTGCATGAAACAATTAAAAAGCATTTAAGGGCGCAAGAGATTGCAGAAACAAACCATCTTCCTTGTGTCTACATGGTAGATTCTGGAGGAATATTCTTACCCGAACAAGCCAATGTGTTTTCAGATAAAGATGACTTTGGGCGTATATTCTTCAATCAAGCCCGCATGTCAGCTGCAGGTTTGCCCCAAATAGCCATAGTTATGGGTTCGTGCACCGCAGGAGGTGCCTATGTTCCTGCTATGAGCGACGAAACTATTATTGTGCGCAACCAAGGCACAATATTCTTGGCAGGTCCTCCTTTAGTAAAAGCTGCTACAGGCGAAGTTGTAACAGAAGAAGAACTGGGAGGAGCCGAAGTGCACACCACCCTTTCGGGAGTTGCCGATCATTTGGCTGAAAATGACGAACACGCTTTGGAGATTTGTCGTGATATTTTCAGACATCTACCTCGCTCACCAAAACAGCCTCTTCATCGCGAAGAGAGTCAACCAACCAAGTTCCCCAAAGAAGAGCTTTATCAATTAATTCCCGATGCTAACAAGCCATGGCCAGATGTGAATATAATTATAGAACGCATTGTAGATAAAGACTCGTTCCATTCTTTTAAAGAGAACTATGGCACTTCGTTAGTAACTGGCTTTGCCAGATTGCATGGTTATGAAGTGGGCATCTTAGCCAACAATGGCATTCTATTCTCAGAGTCTGCACTAAAAGGAACTCACTTTATAGAGTTGTGCAACTCAAGAGGCATCCCCATGATATTCTTACAAAACATAACTGGGTTTATGGTGGGTAAAGAGTACGAGCAAAAAGGAATAACCAAAGATGGTGCAAAAATGGTGCATGCATTGGCCAACTCCACAGTCCCTTTTTTCACAGTAATTATTGGGGGCTCGTATGGTGCAGGAAATTATGCCATGGCAGGAAGAGCTTACGAGCCACGTTTTCTTTTTATGTGGCCCAACGCGCGCATCTCTGTAATGGGTGCTAAGCAAGCTGCTCAAGTGTTATGCACACTAAA
>CAZBVD010000157.1:0-4727 GCA_964495235.1 uncultured Dysgonomonadaceae bacterium
TTACAGAACAAGATTTAAGAGAACTTTTTGAAGAATACGGTACAGTATCTTCAGCAAAAATTATTACAGACAATTTTACAGGCCGCTCAAGAGGATTCGGTTTTGTTGAAATGGACAATGACGAAGAAGGTCAGCGTGCTATTGATCAACTAAACGATGCACAATATGATGGCCGCACTATAACTGTTGATGTGGCAAAACCACGCACAGAGCGCAGAAGAAGCGTGAACAGTTACTAAAAAAGACTAACTTAGAACTTTTAAGTTTGCAAACACACAAGAGGTTGTATCTTTATTGACACAGCCTTTTGTGTTTTTTATAAAGATTAATGCGGTGATGTTGGTGCATGTATAACTGAATATTACAGAATTGTATTTTTTGGTAACGTAGCTAAGTATCTATTTTAATAATATAAGTGTTTCAAAACCGATAGTCTAGGTTGAATTATGACAGCCTTTTGGGCCTCAATGTAAATAGGACTTTGATGTTTTTTGTGTATCAATTTAATAGGGCAATTGCAATTCGTTCCTTCAACAAGGCACCAAAATTCAGAGAACAAGAATATCAAATAGTTGCAATGTGTTCAAAGACGTTGCATGCAACGCCTCTACAATGTTATGAAAAATCAACCACTAACTATTAACAGCTGACTATTGCAATTCCCCCTGGCTTTTAAACACAAAAAAAGCGAACCCCATCACGGAATTCGCTTTTTATATCTATCAGTTATAAAATATCTATTATACTTATTCTAGATTTCGGGTTTGTTTTCTAAAACTTTCTCTTTTTCTGCTTGTATATTTGGAAGTTCTAGTCCATAACCATGTTTTTTATCAACTGCTTTAAGAATCAAAGCCAATATCATAGCCAACACACCAAAGCCAGCAAAAATAAATTCGGGAACTGTGTAGTTATATTTAACTAATTCGCCTCTAGCAATTGCTTCGCCAACTCCAGGATTAGATGCTGTTAAAGCCCATCCAATTAGTACTGGCACAGCCATTAAACCAATGTTCTGAATCCAAAAAATAAGTCCGTAAGCAGAACCCAACAATCTCTCCTCAACAATTTTTGGAATTGAGGGCCACATAGAAGCTGGAACTAAAGAGAATGCAGTACCTAATACTACAATTGTGAGAACAGCTGTAAACATATTAAATGATTCTTCTGGTACTAAAGCAAAAATTAGGTGAGAAACAACTAACAACAGTGCACCAAAGAACATTAACGTTGCTCCAAATCCTTTTTTATCCAAAAAGTACCCTATTATAGGCGTTAGCACCATTGCTCCAATAGGAAACCAAGAGAACAGTGAAGATGCCACATCCATAGAGATGTCTAATTTAGAAGATAACATATCTGCAGCAAATTTCTGAAACGGAAATATTGCGGAATAAAATAAAACACAAAGACCTGCAATAGCTAAGAATCCAGGATTGGTTAGAATCTTTCCTAAATCGGAGAATTTAAATTCATCTTCGGGACTCACTTCCAACGATTCGCCAGATTGTTTATCAAGCTGAGCATCCATAAAAGTATATATTATGAATGATAAAGCACCTATTGCAATGAAAGCCATAGCCCAAGTCATAGCAAGTTGAACGCCTGGTTCAAGCCCTAATGGGGTGGCTTCTGTAATGCCTGCAAAGCGAGGTGAGAGTTGAAACACAGCAAACACACCCAAGCGTGCTATAGCCATTTCTAAGCCCATTGCCAAGGCTAGTTCTTTGCCTTTAAACCACTTTACAAGGGTTTTTGATACTGTAATACCAGCCATCTCTACTCCTATACCAAATATAGCAAAACCTACATAAGATAATAAAGCAGTAGTTGGTAATTCCATTCCCAAGATATCTACTACTAAACTTCTGTCGATAAAGCCTAAGGCATAAAATTTAAGCCCACCACCTATAAACATAGCTAATGCTGATGTTCTAAGCGTAAAGCGAATTCCCATTTTATCTAGTATAATACCCGATAAGATAAGAAAACCCATTACGTTTAATATAAACTCAGAGCCTCCTAGCCAACCAAATTGTTGATTAGACCATCCGTAATATCTTTCTAATGAACCTTTTAAAGGTGCGGCTACGTCTACAAAATAGTAGGCGAAAAACATTGTTAGAGATACCAAACCCAATGCAACCCATCTGGCCCATGTTGTATCTCTCAGAGATTTTTGAATTCTTTCTGTCATCTTGTTTTAATTAATACTATTATATTTTTCTGTTAATTATCTTTTTTAGGAGTAAGACTGCACAAATATACAATAAATGCTTAGGCCTGTATGAATTTCAACAACATATATCAACTATTAGTTATTTAATAAATATAAAACCACACAAGTAGCATAAATAATACAGGAGATCTTACACTCCGTTAATAGGTGAAGCATTACCAATCTGCCACCAACATTCTATTTAAAAAAGCCACTGACTTTTCTATTGCTTTATACATAACAATATCTTCTTCTACAAAAGAAACCTCTTTGCGATATGCTCTTACAAGTTTTTCTATAAAAGGCGATGATTTCATTGGACGGCGAAACTCTAATGCTTGTGCTGCATTCATTAACTCAATGGCAAGTATGGTATCTAAATTGTCTAACACTTTTATGAGTTTGATGGCAGAAGTTGCTCCCATGCTCACATGGTCTTCTTGTCCGTTTGACGACACAATGGAGTCGCTAGAAGCTGCATAGCAATACATTTTGTTTTGACTAACAATAGATGCTGCTGCATATTGCGGTATCATAAAGCCAGAATTGAGACCCGAGTTAGCAACTAAGAACTCTGGCAAGCCACGATTGCCAAGAATTAACTGTGCTGTGCGCCGTTCAGATATATTGCCAAGTTCAGACAAAGCAAGCGCCAAGAAATCGAAAGTAATGGCCAATGGTTGTCCGTGAAAATTACCACCCGATATAATTTCATCCTCATCGGGGAAAATAGTTGGATTGTCTGTTACAGAATTAATTTCTGTAATTATTACAGAGCGCACATATTCAATGGCATCTTTACTTGCACCATGCACTTGTGGTATACACCTAAAAGAATAGGGGTCTTGAACGTGTTTTTTTTCACGCTGTATCAACTCGCTGCCTTCAAGAAACTTTCTGATGTTTTCGCTTGTTTCTATTTGCCCGTTGTGCGGACGCAGACGATGTAGTTTGTCTTCAAACGGATTTATTAATCCATCATAAGCATCCAGTGATATGGCCGCAATCAAGTCTGCGCGCTTAGATAAGCGTTGCGCTTTCATAATAGCAAACACCCCATGTGCAGCCATAAACTGTGTGCCATTTAGCAATGCTAGCCCCTCTTTGCTTTGCAGTTTGATAGGCTCCCAACCAAACTCGTCCAAAACGCTACCAATTTCTCTCTTCTTCCCTTTATAATTAACATAGCCAACGCCTATTAGTGGGAGAAATAGATTGGCCAGGGGGGCTAAATCGCCCGATGCACCTAATGAGCCTTTGTCGTATACAATGGGCAGAATATCGTTGTTGAAAAAATCAATCATTCGGCGCACTGTGGCCACTTGCACACCGCTATATCCTAACGATAGAGCATGCGCTTTTAGCAAGAACATTAATTTAATGATTACAGGTTTCACCTCATCGCCCACACTGCAAGCATGTGACTTAACTAAGTTTTCTTGAAGCGTATTTAAATCGCCCTTAGAGATACTTCTATCGCATAGAGAACCAAAACCCGTGTTAATTCCGTATATAGGAGCTTCCTCGCGCTCCATTTTTTCATCTAAGTAGGTGCGACATTTATGTATGCGCTGCTTTGCCTCTTCCGACAATTCTAATTTAATGTTATTGGTGATAATCCATTCCAGGTCTTCTAATGTAAGATCTGATTTTCCGATATAATAGATGTTCTTCATACTGTATTATCTTATTAATTGAATAGTTAGTGTCTGTTATAAAACTATGTTTAAAGGGTTGTTTTTACCCATTCATATAATGCTTGTTCTTTTTTCAATGTCTCTACCTCCATTGTGTTGCACCTATTCTCAAGGTCTTTCACAAAATTGGTGTCTTTAATTGATCCTAAGTTGATGCGCACATTAAGCAAAGCTCCTAATACTGCAGTGCGGCATGTCATCATAGAGATGCAGCCATCTGTAACAGCATTGCTGTTGCCGTTGCGTGTTGTCCACTCAATGATATCCAACAAGTCAAAAGCACGTTGTGCTATTTCCATAGGGATAAGGGCTGCATGTTTTGTAGCATCTTGAATTTGATTAGTACGTATTTCTTTTTCCTCATCGGTTTCTTTTGGAAGCTTAAATGCATCCATCACTTGGTTGTATGCGCCAGCATCTCTATCAATATCCATGAAGAAGAGCTCTCTCTGTTGACTCATTTTGTCAACCGTCTCTTTCATTTCATTCTCTACTTCTACATACTTTTTTTTACCAATAGTTAGTTGTGCCAACATTTCGGCCAATGCTGTGGCAATAGCTCCGTTAAGTGCTGATATGCTGCCTCCGCCTGGCACTGGATTGTTGGAGGCGGTTTGGGCTAGAAAGTCTTGGATTGATTGGGTTTTAGATTTCATTTTTTTCAAGTTAAAAATTAAAAGTTAAAAGTTAAAAGCGAAGACATTCCACTCTTAATTCTATTTGTTTTTATTATTTAGATTGTTTTTTGAATTAAGAGTTAAGAGTTAAGTACGTCTGCTATTATTAAAGACGCTCAGCTCATAGTTCACTTA
>CAZBVD010000158.1:0-4700 GCA_964495235.1 uncultured Dysgonomonadaceae bacterium
AAAAAATGAATTATACCCCACCTTTATAAAAAATAGAAACAATGAATAAGAATAAGAGTGTATTAATTGTAGGTGCTGGTCTTGGCGGATTAGCCACTGCATTACGATTGGTGAAACAAGGCTACAAGGTAGAAATAATAGAGAAGAATGAGCAAGCAGGTGGCCGGTTGAATCAACTAAAGAAAGATGGCTTTACATTTGATGTTGGACCTAGCTTTTTTAGTATGTCGTATGAGTTTGAAGAGTTTGCACGTGATTGTGGCATTGAGCTACCATTTAAATATGTGGAGCTTGACCCTCTTTACTCGGTTAACTTCAGGGGCAATCCAAAAACTTTTCACCTCTATAAGAATATTGCAAAATTGGCAGAGCAGTTCAAGGATATTGAACCTGATTTTGAAGAAAAGATGCACAAGTACTTAGATAAATCTGGAGCATTGTTCAACGATACTGTGGACTTGGTGGTGAAGAACAACTTCAACTCTATGTTTGATTATATAATTACATTGATGCGTGTAAACCCTATTCACGTGCCTGTTCTCTTCAAGAGCTTTTATCAGCATGTAGAGCAGTATTTTGATTCAGATGAAGCAAAACAGATAGTTTCATTGGTAGCTTTCTTCTTAGGTAGAACACCTTTTGATACAATGGCTATATACACATTGCTTTCCTATACAGAGTTTCAACATGATGGCTACTATAATGTGGTTGGCGGCATGTACAAAATTATAGAGGGTCTTGTGGATGAGTTATGCAAAGAAAATGTAAAGATTCACTACAATACCGAGGTTGTAGATTATACTAGCAATGGCAATAATATTGAATCGGTAGTGGACAAAAGCGGTAAGCAATGGAGTGCTGAATGTATACTGATTAATGCTGATGCTGCAGTTTTCCGCAACACTGTGATGAAGCACAAAAACTACACCACAGAGAAGATGGACAAGAAAAGCTGGACCATGGGGTTTCTTACCTTCTATATTGGTTTGAAATGCAAACTCCCAGAAGTAAACCATCATAACTACTACTTGGGTACAAACTTCAAGGAGTATGCCAACAAGGTATTGTCTGAGAGTAACAAAATGGAGAAGCCATACTACTATGTAAATGTGGTATCTAAATACAACAAGGATTGCGCTCCTGAAGGTTGCGAGAACCTGTTTTTTGTTTGTCCTGTGCCCAACTTGCTCCAAAAGAAAAACTGGGATGATAGAGAGCAAATTGTGGATAGCATAATTGAAGATTTTTCGCAGAGAATTGGCAAAGACATTGCTCCAGAAATTATTTCCAGAACAATATACACCCCTATTGAATGGGGCGAGCAATACAACCTGCATCGTGGAAGTGGACTGGGACTTTCTCACACCTTCACACAAATTGGAGCTATGCGCCCTGCTAATGTGGACGAGAAGTATAAGAATCTATTTTATGTGGGTGCATCAACTGTTCCCGGCGCAGGATTGCCAATGGCCATAATTAGCTCTAAGTTGGCTTTTGAAAGGATTGAGAAATATTTTAAATAATGATGAATTCTTAATGATTAATGTCTAGCCTTTTGATTGCATATTGTAGAGCCGTTGTATGCAACGGCTCTTAAAAACATTGATTATGATTAACTTAACAACCTATACAAAGTTATTTATTTTTCAATTGCATGTTATTCTCGCGTGCTTTAATGAGCCCAGTTAATAGTTCCTCACGACTTAATTTAGTATAATCTATTTTCTCTCTTTTATCTATGCTTCGTAACGAAGCGTAGATGCTGAATAATATCTCTAATTGATGTTTATCAGTAATTTGATTTATTGTTTTGTTGAAAAGCTCTTTTTCTCCAACCTCAAATCTAACACAAGCCAATCTAAACTTTGCAATCCCATACTCTGGATCTATTGCTATTAATTGCTCTAAATACTCAGCTGATTTTTCATACCTATCCAATTCAAAATTAATTTCAGCAAGTGTGTCCAAAACCTCAACATCATTGGGTGACTCATGCATTGCCTTCATATAGGCTGCTTCTGCAGCCACATCATCTCTATTGTGAATAGCAAGGTCGCCTTGTAGCTTATAATAATCGAGGGTATATTTATCCTCTTCTGGTATTTTTTCGTAAATTTCTTGGGCTTTATCAGCCTTACCAATACGCAAATTGAGGTGAGCCATCTTCAAGAGCAAACCTTTTGATCCAAATTGTGCTTCTTTTTTCTCTAAAACTTTTAAAATTCCCTCATCTTGCTCCAGTCCACAGTATTCTTCAAACTCTTTATGCTTTTCCAATATTTCCTCATAAAGACTTTCATCGTCGGGAGCAGCATCTATACATTCATGAAGAACTTTTATTTCGTTTTCAAAATCATAATTCTCGCCATAAGTAATAGCTTTCAGTTTAAGCACATCCACATCAGCCTCTTTTATTGCTAAAGCAAAATCATATGCTTCAATAGACATCTCATATTCATAGTTATACAAATATAATCTCCCCAAACTTACCCAACTGTCAAACGAATAAGGATTAAGATCGATAATAGAGTTAGTTATATCAATTGCCTTGTCTATATTATCGTCCATTTCATAAGCGTAAGCTAGTTCTATTAATACATTTGTATTAGTATTGTCAATTTTCATGGCCTTTTCTAACAACATTATAGCAGTGTCAAAAAACTCTGCATCGTTGTAGAGATAGCCTACTTTCTTTATAAAAGTAAAGTAGTCGTGTTCGTTTAAATCTCCTCCCAAAATATATTCCAGGTAAGAGTTAGCTTCTTCTATTCTGTTTAATTTGATTAAGCACTCAAATTTCAATAATAGTAAATCAATATTAGTTTCATCCACAGCCATGGTTAACAAATAGTTGAAAGCAATTTCATACTTTTCAGAAGCAACAAACATTTTAGCTTTAATCAGCATCAATTCAAAGTTGTATGAATGTATACTCAAGCCTATATCTACAGCACATTGTGCTTCTAAAGTATCTTTCTTATCAATGTAATAATTGGCAATTCTTGCAAACTCATCAGCATCAAAATAAAACTTGTTGTTCATATAACGCATCTGATCATACTTTTTTATGAGATCAGTTATGTTCATGTCTTTATTATCCATTTTATTATTGAGCTTTTAAATGTATGAATGATTTCCACTTATTATTTTGGCTATCGCTAATGCTCCAAAACACTTTGCATATTATATGAGAGATCGTTATTGTGTTATTTGTGGCTACAAGCATTAAATTTAAAGCAATCCCCTTAACTATTAACTCTAAACCTTTTAACTCTTAACCACTTTCTTCTTCAGCATCTGCTTTATAAGTACAAAAGCAAAAAAGGCCACTATGAGTGCAAGAAACACGAACGATAGCTCATGGGTGTATTTGTTTATCAAGTCTTGCTGACCATGAGCAACATAGCCAAGCAAGGCAAGGATAGCATTCCAGATACCTGCTCCAATGAAAGTGTAGAACATAAAACTTATAAGATTCATGCGAGCAAGTCCTGCGGGTATTGATATCAATTGGCGAATGCCAGGAATTAATCGTCCAACAAAGGTGGAAACCTTTCCACGTCTGTTGAAATAAAGTTCTGCTTTCATCACTTTATCTTCACTCAACAAAAACATGTGTCCTAACTTACTTTTAGCAAACCTATATACGATGGGCCTACCAAGATAGATTGCACCAAAGTAATTGATAAGTGCACCAAATAGCGCACCAATGGTGGCAAAAAGAACAACCATGTATATGTTGAGATGACTGCCTGGTTGACTAGCAATGTATGCAGCTGGTGGAACTACAATTTCTGAAGGGAAAGGTATAAACGAGCTTTCAACAGTCATGAGAATAGTTATAGTAGTATAATTCATGTTTTTGCTATACCAATTTTCCACTTTCTGCAGAAGCGATAGTTCTGTATTATCTTCAAGAGGAGATTCTTTTATTTCAGTAGTCTCTGCTACTAATGCAAATGCAAAAAATAATGACAACGCAAGGATGAGTAATTTCTTCATATTGTAATGGTAAAACAGAACGAAGTGAAACTTCTAATTGTAAAATTAATAAAACAATTTTTAGTATTTAATATTTTTGAACAATACCCTATTCTCTCTTGCTTCATTTAGGCGAGTTAATAGTTGCTCACGATCATACTGAGTGTAATCTATTTCTTGTGTGCTAAGCAATGAAAGCAATGCCATTAACTCAATGTCTGTAAATTGACTCATTATCTCATCAAATGGTTCTTTTGCTCCAATTTCGAAACGAAGATATGCCAATCTTGCTTTAGCTGTTGGAAATATGGGATTAATATGGAGCAGTTGCTCTAAGTACTCGGCCGACTTTTCATATTGGTCTTGCTCCATACTTATATTCGCAAGTTTATCTAAAATAATTTCATCGTCGGGGGAATCCATCAATGCCAAGTTATATGCCATTTCGGCAGTTTCAAAGTCTTCGTTGTATATAGCCAACTCACCCTCCAATACAAAGTAGTCGAAGTTGTCTTTATCAGCTTCAGGTATTTTTTTAAATACCTCTTCTGCCTCTTCGTATCGCTCTTGTGTTAGGTATACATGAGCACGTTGTAAAAGAACTCCTTCACTTCCAAACTTAGCTTCTTTCTGAGCAATTACTTCTAGCATTTCAGCATACAGCTCCATTACTTCATAGCCCTCCAACAAAGAGTCGTAAAGACTCTCATCATCTGGCG